>NZ_CP126694.1:0-132071 GCF_032614175.1 Pseudomonas sp. P105 | reverse complement strand
GTACGGAGGAAAATGATCCTTACCAGCCTCAGAGGATCAACCATGCACCACCTTAAATCTCTCCTGCCGCTAAGCCTGGCCATTGGCTTGGCGATCACAGCGGGTTGTGCCAACAAGCCAGAACCCCCTAACCCAGGCACACCATTCGAGGTCGCAAGCTACGAGCCCGACATGCGTGAATACCACACCAGCTGGGGACATACGGGCCGAGGCGGTGCAGCGTTGCGAAAGCCAACCTATCAACATGTTCTTGGCAGCCTCGATGTTCTCGAGACACCTGCCGGCAAGCTGCATCCAGAGCTGCAAGCACGTCCTCCAACGAACGATAGCGTTGCGGTCCCCTCGGCCATGTTCCAGGATAACTGTGCTGATTCTACAAATGTGGCGCAGGCGTTCGCTATCGGCCAACCCGCGGCAAGCGAGCGCATCGTCACCTTGGCCAACGCGGCCGGTACGGTCGACGACTATATCGCCGTTCGGAACAAGCTCTGCAAAGGGGCTCAGCGTTTGAGCTACGAGGAGTGGGTGATTCTCGTCGAAGGCACCCCGAAGGATGTCCCTCTTCACCTGAAACCGTCTCTTCCCCCCTCCTATAAGTGATCAGCCATGCCTAAATTCAATCCCACCCTTGCCACAGCCATTGGTGTTTCCATCTTGACCTCTGCCGTTGCTGTGGGCGCCTCTGTCTACATGGGTCAGAGCTACACCGACATGGCAGTGAATAAAGCCCTCGTTGAGCAGCTGCCAGGAGCCGTCGACAAAACTCTCAAGGATCGCGAGATCGCGAAGATCAACGCAGCGAAAGCGAAAATCCTCTCGAATTGGAGCGGTGCAGCTGACACCAGCATTGAAGGGCGGCATATCTACGGCAGCATGGATGCACAATTTACCCTGGTCGAGTTCAGCGACCTGGAATGCCCGTATTGCAAGCGCTTCCATGACACCCCAAAGCAGATGGCTGACAAGTCCGAAGGACGTATTAACTGGGAATGGCAGCACTACCCCCTAGCATTCCACAACCCTGTCGCCGAAGTGGCAGCTCACGCATCTGAGTGCGTGGGAGAGGTCGCCGGCAACAAAGCCTTCTGGGCGTTTACTGGCGAATGGTTTGCACGCACTCAACTCAATGGCCAAGGTGTCGAAGATGTAGAGCGTCTTGCTCAGGAGGTCGGTGCTCCCCTTGATGCCTATCGCCAGTGTATGGAAAGCGGTAAATACCAAGCCCTGATCGAGAGTCAGGTGAAGAAAGGCACGAACATGGGCGTCACCGGCACGCCAGCAACGGTTGTAGTCGACAACCTCACAGGCAACAAACTGCTGGTGAAGGGTGCGCAAAGCACACAGGTGCTACTCCAGACCATGCAGCAGTTGGTCAAAATGCGCGACGAGGCTCCCAACCAAGACAAGCTAGATACCCCTGCTGAGGGCGCGGTCAATGAGATCGGTGCTCAATAGGCTTGGTGAATGGGCCGACCAGCTAGATTCCGGCGGCTGTCGTTCGCTTTATAGCGCTCGCGTGGCTATGACCCAGCAGCTTGAAGGTAGAGCCGGCCTTTTCCAGGCGCTTCGCGGGGCCAGTACCTGGGATGAGGTTTTCGATCTCATCTCAGCCAACGGATACAGCCTCATTCCAAACGGAGAGGATTTTATGGCCGCGGACATGAGTACAGGACTTATGTTCTCCCTCTGGGATTGTGGTCATACCCGGCTCGTATTTGAGGAGAGGCTTGGTCGTTTCCCGAATTCACCACCCGTGAGTCGATAACTCCAACCCCGCCCCGGCGGGGTTTTTCTTGTGCTTGGGATATTCCAGAGCAGTGATGAACTGAGCACGACCTCAACGAACGTATCAGGGAGATACACCATGACCGATCTACCACGCATTGCATCGTTTCGCCAGTTGGACGAACACCTGAAGAAAACTGGTGTTCCACGCGACGAACAGATGATTCGCAACAACATCTACATTGCACCGCTTGACTGGTTTGCAATTGAAGAAGGCTTCAATCTGAGGCCCATCGACCCTGACCACGCCGAAGGCTTCGCCAAGTCTTATGAGCAGGGCCTGTATGTGCCTCCAGTCGTAGCAGAACTGAAGATCATCGACGGCAACCCTCGCCTCGTGATCCGAGAAGGTCACCATCGCCTTACTGGCGCGCGCATCGCAGATGGGCGCGGTGCAAATCTTCCAGGCCTGATGGTCAACGAGTTCAAAGGAAATCAGTCCGACGCTGTTGTGATGATGATCAAGACCAGCGAAGGCAAGGAGCTGCTGCCGCTGGAACGTGGAGAAGGCTACAAGCGCCTGGCCGGGCAAAACTGGAGTCCAGCCCAGATCGCCGATCGCATGAACAAAAGCATCACTCATGTTGAGCGACTGCTGCTTCTCGCCAACGCAGAGGAGAACGTCAAACAACTCGTTCGCGAGGGGGCAATTAAAGCGTCTCCCGTCATCGATGTTCTGGTGGAGCTGCGAGGAACTGGGCAAGACCCGTATCCAAAGCTGCTGGGGATGATCGAGGGGGCTAAGGCCTCCGGCCGTACCCGCGCAACGGGCTCGGACGCCAATAAGGCCCTGGGCAAGTTCAAGGTGACACCTAAGGAGGCAATGAGTGCGTTCAGCGCACTGAGCGGCCTTACAGGAAGCCTGCGTGATCAACTCAAGTCCGGGGGCGATGCCCAGCATGAGTTGCGGCTTGACTCAAAGGCGGCGGAGTCGCTGCTGAAGATCCTGGAGAAGTATGAGGCCAGTCAGAACACGGCTGAAGCCTGAGGAGGCGGTAATGCTGCACATTGAGCGCAAGGTAGGGGAGTCGATTCGTCTCGGCAACGACATACAGGTGATCGTCACAAAGGCTGCAAACGGTACAGTCAGATTGGCGTTTGAAGCGCCGAAAGAGGTGAAGATCTACCGCGAAGAGATCTACCAGCGCATGCAGATCGAAAAAACACCCTGATCACATAGTAAGTCGTTCGACTTCGCTTGGGATCACCGCCGAAGACGGTAACCTATGGCTATCGGAAAAAAGGAGTTTCACCATGAAGAACCGCAGTATCACGATCCGCACCGGGCTTCTCGCCGCAGCTGTTGCCCTTTTGGTTGGGTGCTCTTCTTCGCCCAAGGCCCCCTCCGTGCAGCTGCCTGATCCGCAGACTGTACCGAAAGAAAAATGGTCCGATGCGATGCATGTTTTGACTGCCATGAAGATTTCTGGCCAGCGCGACGTGCCGCGTGAAATGGCTGAGACATTCGCCAATTCAGCACCAGGCCGCACCAGCGGGACAACAGGCGCTGATGCTGCGATTGCCGGCGTCAGTCTCGCGGCACCGCCAAGCGGCTTTAATGGTGGAGCTGCTGCAAGCGTAAGCCTCGGCCTTATGATGCTTGGCGGGTCAAGTGCCCCTGCGCACGCAACTCAGGTCGTGGCTTGGGTGCCGGCTGATGAGGCGTCCTCCCCTGAAGAGGCATCTGCACTCGCCCTCAAGAAGGTAGAGGAAGCACGCAAGAAGGCGTTTGGAAAAGGGATGTCGAAGCTACCAATGCATGTTGGTAAGTACCCAGATGGCCATTCCCGTGCCTATGCTTCGTTGGCTGATAGCTACGCTGAACGTCCTATCCCGTTCACTGACAATGCCGCCCCAGCACCTGACTTTGTGAAGTCGGCCACTGCATACGGGCCTATCTTTATTCGGGACAATCAATTCATCCTCGATGCCTCAAAAAACGACATGACGGCATCTGAAGCCATGCTGCTCGCATCACGCTACCTACCGGATTGGGTCTACATCTACCATCCAGGCCAGAAGCTCCGGAAGAACTCAATTCCCGCGGCAATTTTCAACCGGGGCGAGGCCAAATACTTCGTCGGCAAATAAGTCAGCAATAAAAAAAGCCCCGCACTGCGGGGCTTTTTTATTGCTTGATCACTTCATATCGAGTTCATACTGTTTCTTCACCGCGTCGACGTCGAAACCCTCCAATCGCTCCAGGTTGCGATCCAGCGTGTTCAGGCGTTTGGTTCCTTCAGAAAACTGTCCCAAGCCGCTACCGCTTCCCGTTACATCTTCAAGAGAAACAGTCGAAGCAGTGGGTAGCCGGCCTGCGAGATTCAACATGCCAATCCACTCGGACAGATCCACACGCGCCCAGTCCATTTTGCCCAGCTGATCCGGTGTAATCCCCTCGCAAGTCGGGGTTTTCACCTCTCCCCATCCCAACCCTAGCTGTTCACGAGCCGACTCCTGAATGATCCTCGCTACAACTGAGCCAAAGCAGCAATACGACTCGCGCTTTTCAACGCAAGAGCCAAGCACTTCGGAAGCGCAGTAGCTGCCAACAAAATGGCATTGTCGGGTTTCCTTTTTCGCCCCCAGCTCGAATTCTTTCTCTTCGCATTCCCAAATGATATTGATCAGCAGATCTACGATCACGTAGACCATATAAACCCAGCCGATGATATTGACCACCATCGCAGCGTTTGCACCAAGACCAGTTACTGCGCCATCGGCCCCCGTTGCAAACACAGCATCTGCTGCCGCGGTCGCTCCCATATCCACCATGGCGTCATATGCCTGTTGCATGAGCCAGGTTTGCAACTTGCTCAAGGCTGTCTGCTCAAGGGTGCCGCTGAGCGTCTTCTCGAATGCACCTGTCGCAGCATCCACGATGGACCCCCACTGCCCCTTCACGACCGAAGTACCAGCAGCCATCACAGCGTTACTTCCCGCAGCCCAGTATCCGGGCGCAAACAGGCTACCCGTTCTGTTCAGCGCTTCCAGCGAGCTGGTCATCTTGAGCGTGTTCATCGTCAGGTTCACATAGTCGAAGATGGATACGCTTTCTGGCGCTTCACAGCAATCGACGTAGCCTCCGAGTGCTTTTTTGCACTCCATAGCCTCGCCCTTGAACACTTTGCAGTCATTGGCCTGATTGATATCGGTACCATCACCACCGCAGTCCAAGTCGTGCTCAGCAAACTGAGCGACCTGAAGCATGGCCACGGCGTAGGCAAAATCGCCGCTCTTCGTGTTCGACGTATCGAAGCACTCGCTACCCATGCAGCGCGCCCCACCAGGACACTCAATCTGCGCCCCTGTGTTCACGATGGTTTCGTAACTGGTGTCATAACCGCAGTCCCAGACCTCCTCGAAGGCGTAGCAAGATCCAGTTTCCCCTTTTGCGCCATTAATACAGCCTTGGGAGATAAAACCGCAGCTGGGATTTTGCTCGTACTGGGTGCAAGTGTTCAGGTTGCCGCCATCATTTGAAGGGCACCGCTGAACGCCCTTGGCGTCCGTGTAGCAATCCATATTTCCCTTGTAGTAGGAGCACTCGGCGCTTACCTGCGCCTTCAGGCAAAGCGGATCGATACTCGAATGCGGGGATGGCGGCATGTCTGAGCGACAGAGACGAACTCCATTGGTTTCTGTACAGCCACTAGCATCGACTGCCGGCATAGACGTGCACGACATTTGGGCGTTGGTGCAGAATCCATCCTCGATCATGTCGAACATAGGCAGGCGTTCTTCCGGCCCCCAACCGTTATCGACGAATGCCTTTGCCGGGTCATAGATGATTTTGATGCGGGCGTAACCTTCACCACCACCGGTGACCGAGGTACGGGTTTTGAAGGTGATAACATCGTCATTACTGCCAAACTTGTCAGTGATCACCGTGTTTGGAGCTACGTTCCAGCTTGTTCCGCGCTCACACGCTCCAGGTGTCTCTGGAGGAAAAACACCAGGTGTGTGCGTCCAAAGCATCTGGTCATTGAACAGGATTTGGAAATAGTCATCGAACACAGCCCTGTCAATCGTGGCTGAGATGATGGCGTCCTTGGCTATTACGCGGAACCGGGTGTATTCCTCGTAGATTTTGCAGTTCCCGTTCCAATAGTTGTCGCCGACCGTGCCAACCCAGACATACAAACAGCCGCGGCCACAGGACTGAAAGTTAGGCTGCCCGGAAACGTACTCGATTACCCCCACCTTGTAGTCATGACGAAACTCAACATTACCGCCTTGATCCACCACACGCTCGCACGTTTTGTAGTTGGCAACGTGAGCGTTTTTAGTAACGTTCTCGAATACATCGGTGGATTTGCAATCTGCGAAGTTTTGCTTAAACCCATCCATGAAGTCGGGCGAGCGGACCTTATCGGCCTGGTTGAGCATAGGGTCTTTTGACAGATCTACAGACATGCGATTTCCGCTGTCGATAAGCGTTCTGTATGCCTCACCCTCAGATGAAGATTCCGATTTCAGGCGGGTATTGGCCTGTAACCCGAGATCAATCGTCTTCGAATCGTCGCCGTAGACCTTCTCTAGCGAGACTGTATCGCCGGCGTCAGGAAAAAGGTCCTGGAGAGTTACGGAGGCATTCCCACCGTCAAACACCTGAAGTGCCTGCTGGCCAACCGACTGGCCAGCAGCCGAACCTGCGGTCACCGCGTCGGCCCAAGCAGTGAAGGTCATGCTGTTGAGATATAGGCCTATGACGGTCGCGTTGACCAGGCGCATGAGCGTGGTTTTGAGTGGTTGTCGCATCGATCGCATGTCCAGAAATAGGGATGCTTCGATGCTATGGCAAGGGGCACACACGATGGCGCGGTTTCAGGCAATAAAACCGCCTGAAAAAGCAAAGCCCCGGCTGGTGGTGACACCGGCCGGGGCTCGCTGTGTTTTTGATCATGCCTGAGGCACTACTAAGACCTGGCCATCACTCGGGATCAAGCGATGAATCACCGCCCATGATTTGACGAACCGGGTATCCGGATCAGAGGATGAAACAGTTCTGGCGATCTGCTCGGGGACCTTGAACACCCGACCAGACTCAACCATGAGTTCTTTGAGTTCTTGGCAGAATAGTGCGTTTGCTGCGGTCATGTTCAACTCTCCTGGTGTGGGTGATCCCCAGAGCCCTTCACACGGAAGGGCTCTGGTGGATCACCCACGGAGGGTGACCACGCAGCGGCCTAGCCGAAGCTAGACTTGAATCCGTTCACTGGGCAAACCCCTAAGAGATGGCTCAGTGGGCCTTGATGTTGGTGCCGTGCTTCTTGTCGAGACGATCAGCAACCACATAACCGATCACGCCGGTTAGGGCCAAAACGCTGACCACGCCTACGATTGCGTAAACAAGCATCTGCATCGAGTCCATTTCATTCTCCTTTCGGATTGCTCATCGCTGTAATCAAGGATACCACCAAATCGGCGATCATCATTACCACGCCAAGCACCAGACAGAACGATACGACAAGCGGATGCGTTCCTGGTGTAACGATGGAGACGAAAGCGGCTGCCAACAAGCTACAGCCAACGCCCATAAGTGAAGCCTTAATCCAGTCGAATAGAATTTTTTTGTACATCTTTTTTACTCCTCAAAAAGACGAGGAGCCCCAACGGGATTCCCCGTCAGGGTTTAATTATTTCCAACTCCAAGCCGTTCGGCTGAGTCAGTAGAACAACAATAAAGCCATTTGCCTGCGAATAAATCGCATAGGCACATTTCGATTCTTCTGCCAACGATGCTGCGCTGCGAACAGCGTCAATTGCGTTTACATGAAACATCGGAAAGACCTCTTATGGAGCAATGACCTCCAGTGAACTGAAAGTAGTTTGCCAAGAGCCTTATTGAATCAAAGCGAATGACGCGCCTTGATCATTTCTGCGGTGTGAGACTGCTGAGCAGTTGCAACGCCGGAATCGAAAGCCTTTAAGCCAAGTTGAATGCCACCAACAACAAGAGCGGTAAGGACGATAAGAGTTTTCATGGTGTTCTCCGTTAGCAAAGGATGCAGACGGAGAGCCACCCTGGCGGGAAGTAATCTCCCCGCTGCGGGTTTTTATGCACGCAAAAAGACCGATATCCAGTTGCCTGGACGCCGATTATTTGAGTGCTATTTTTAAGCCGGTTTGAAAGCGTGGCTCTGCTTTTTTGTGACTCATCACAGACATGATGAGAACACTGCCTGAACGCATACACGTTTCAGGCCTTGGCGGACATGCTCATGCATGGCGCTAAGTTCTAAGCACAGAGGTCTCTGTGCTGGAAGGGTTCTTGAGAGCTCGACCTGAAGCCCGCTCTATGCCGGCGATGATACCAAACCGACGCCCTTTAACAAGACGCTGAAACAAAAAAAGGGTGACCCGAAGGCCACCCTTTCACACTCATAGCCCACTAGGTGAGAACACCCTGTGGCCGCGTTTATTCCGGAAGCGGTCAACAACCATCTCCATTGGTTCCTCCAGCTTTATCGGCTGGTAAAAACCTTCGCCCTGCGAGTGCTTCAGGAGGATGACTCCCCCTGATGACAGCTCCCATAGGTGAACCTTTGTGCTCCCTTTGGTTACCCAGGCTTTGCGGTTTATCGAGGCCTGACCTTGCAAACGAGCAGCTTCGAGGATCGCGTTCATCAACTTCTCCATACATGCGTGCAGGGAGAAGCCCCGAGGGGGATTTCTCCCCCTTTGGGTGGTTTGATTAGATCGTTAAGTCTCGGCCTTCGAGCTTCAATTTATCTGCTGATACCGGGAACCAATAGCAGTCCCAGTCCAGGTAAATGAAAGCTTCAGGTCGAAACTCAGGATCGATCTCGCGGACGAATCCCAAGATTTTCTTACCCTGGATCTCGACCGCGTACCCATTTGTGACTGTGACGGTATCGCCAAGGATGAAGTCGCATGGAACAGGCGCGACTTTCGCCATCTTTTCTTCAACAAACCGGTGCATTTTTCATCTCCATTGGCATGGAGAAACCCCGCCGGGGTTCCCCCGGTAGGGTTATTTGCAGATTGCGTTGGCCAGCTCTTCAGCGCGAATCAGAGCGTAAGCTCTACGCTCTTGGCTCATGTATGGCCAGCGAGAGCCAACCGCGTCCGAATAGCTGCCAAAGGCGTCAATCCAGTCCCAGTAAATGTTCGTGCTATCTACACGTCGCATCTGGTCAGCAGCTGGACGAACAAGACTGAACACGTTGTACAGTTCGTTACGCTCAACCGCATGCTTCACAACCAGGAGCTCATTTTCCGCCATAGCCTTGCGGCAAACTTTCTCGACGAGAACTCCAGCTGCGCGCTTCAGCAGCCTTTCAACTAACTTGACCCACTGATCGTTGCGAGTAACGAACGTCCTGGCTTCGCCGACCTGGGCATCCCTATATGCATTCATCTGATTCTCCATTTCCACGAAACGTAGAAAGGGAGAAAGCCCGTAGGGGGCTTTCCCCCTATCGGGCTTCTATTTACTTAAACAGTTCTTTGGCTGCGATTTTCAATGTAGTAGCGCGAACATCTTCGAAGTCACACATCATTGCTTCGCAGCAGACTCGGAAGCTGAACGGATGAATTTCGTCCGAAAGCACCCAATCCATTGCTTCGCGCCAATTCTGCTCACTGACCTGAGGGTGAATGATCTGCCTCAGCGTGATTTTCAGCAGGTACTCGCGCATCCACTCAACGTAATCATCTGTGATTTCGTCTCGTGTCCGCAGGGCCTCTAACTCAGCGTCAGACATCTCTAAGATGTCGAGAAATCCAAGTTGAAAGATTTGCGCAGGGCTCACCTTTCTCCGTGGTCTCCGCTCAAATGAGCGGCGCTGAATAATTACTTGCTCCCCGAACAAATCTAGTAGGGGCAATGCAGTCGCAGTATTTTCCATTTCAGACCTCATCAAACCGACAGAGGCCTCCCACTAGGGAAAGCCCCTAGTGGGTTGAATGGTTATTTATCAGGCGGCTAATGCTTCGCGAACAAGCCCAAAGAGCGAGTTCTTGAGATTCGCAACCTCCCCGACAGCACAGTAATGGTTGAACAGCAGCTTCAGGATTTGCTCGTTAGCATCTCCGAAACCAAGCCCAATCACTTCGATGCCGCTGATCTCACACCGCTGAATAAACTCTTTCGCTGCATGAGTAGTGCCTGCGTTCGGTCCACCATCCGTAATGACGAAAAGAATCTTCTTCTCGCCCTTCGCACGAAGAACTTCAACGGCAGCCGGCCACAGTGCTTGCGCAAGAGGCGTACCGCCCTCCGACATCGCACCAAAGCCACCTTCGCTCACCGCCCTGATCAATCGCTCTTTCGGGCTCTTGATCAGTGCGCAGCGCTCAACACCATCGTTCGTCTTGTTGGGAAACGACATCGCGCCAGTTGTCACCAGCGGAAGTCCCTCCAGCGCGCTTAGAACCGCATAGACTGCGGCTTCGGCCTGATCCATCGCATTTTTCATGCTCCCCGACTTGTCGAGAAGAATCTGGATAGATGCTGACTGACGCTCTGCTCGAGACTTACTTCTAAACACCCGCGTTTCGCCGCCTTTCATCATGGCGATACGGCCAGTGTCGATCCGCTTGCCCTGCCGCTTCAGCCGAACACGGCAGTCAACCTGCGCCTGTAACAGCCCATTAAGGCACTGTCGCAGACCGGCGGATTGCTCGATGCCCAATTGCACACGGCGGACGCTCGCTTGGTCGGATCGGTTCCTACCCCTCCCATCCAGGGAGAACGGTCGGCGCGGATTACCGTCGCGCACTGCCTTACGGCCTAGCAACTCACCCGCCTTGTCGCCAACTTCCGAGATCAACCCTTTCAGGTCGGCTTCGGTTGCATCCTTGGCCTGCTCGCGCAGGTTGCTGGCTTCTGGGGAAGGTTTGCCGCTGCCATTGCTGGACTGCGAGATTTCTTGCCCATCGTCGCCGGCATTGCTGCCGCCGCTTGGTTGGGATTGGTCTTGCGGCTCGGAGCCGGACTGGCCTCCGTCAGATGTTTCCTGCTTGGATTCGGGTTGCCCCTCCTCTTTGCCATCATCCCCTGGACCCGCACTACCGTCTTGCTTCTGCTCCTGCTCCTGGTCGCCTCCACCCGACTCTTGCGAGTCCTGTGGAGCACCCTCCGAGCCTTGCTCGGGCTGCGGTTGCGCATCTTCCTGCTCATCCTCTTGCGAAGGCAGCAGGTCGATAATCGCGTCCACCAGAGCGAGAACATCTGTTGTGCTCGCGCACGTCAGGGTGTTCTTTACCAGGGTCAGGATCTGATCCGTAAGGTCAGCCCCAAGAAGCGTCTCCATACGGGCCAGGTAGGCTTTTGCTGGAACCTCAAGCTGCGGTTCCTGAAGTAGCCAGTAACCGCCGTAGAGAATTCCGTTGTGAATCACATGAAGCGCCGGGCAGTCATCCACCTGCTCAGGCCGGAACGGCTCAAGCAGAACCTTGCGGTTCAGGTAGCGTATGTCCGACTCAGTACCTGGGTACTGATCCATGCTCAATCGTTCAATGCGGATGTCCTCAAGAATATTCAGAAGATTCTTGCGGAAGGGTGTCGGGCTTGAGTCGCGAAAGCAGCCCATGTCTGTGTTGCGGACATGGGAGCATTCATGTGCGATGTACCCGAAGGACAGCGGCAGATCGTCCTCGGTGAAGGGGACAAATACGTTTTTTCCATCTGTCTTAGCCTGGATACCCTCAACATGCACTTTGACGCCAGTTAGCTCGGCAAGGTGCTGTGCGTAGATCGGCAGAGTGCCGACCAGGGATTGATTGCTCATCGTTTATCTCCTTTCTCGCCACCGCGAAAAGGAGTAACCCCGCGAGGAGGGTTACTCCCACGCGGGGTTTGTTTGTGATGTCAGAACCAGAAGGTGCCGAAGGGCATATCGGGTTCGGACGGATTGATTACGAGGGGTTCTTCAGACTGCTCCACTGGAACGGATTCAGCTGGTTCAACAACCTCGGGTGTTGCTGGTACTTCGTTGATGCTGTCGTGACAACTCGAAGTAGCCACGCTTGCGCTCAGCTCTTCCTCGACCATCGTTACGGCATCCGCGGGTACTTCAGCAGCAGGTACAGCAACAGCAGCGACTGTCTCGGCCGTAGCCTCGACCTCAACTGCTGGAGCCTCTGTTTCAACACTGGCCTGGGCCTCTGTTTCGACTGAAGGCAATGCTGGAACGAAGGCCATCGATGCATCTTCATGACCGTTGGCAATGTTCAGGTTTTTGATCAGCCGCTTGATCGAGTCCTCATCAGAGAGGGCCGACACAAGGGCTACAACGCTGTTGTACTGAGAGCCATTAACCACCCCGGACTTGGGGAGAGCCGCAAGGACTTCCTCAATGTGTTCGGTTAGGGCTTTGACCTCACTGGACAGGAACATCAGGCCGCGAAGCTTGGCGTTGATTTTCCGAACAGTGTTCAGCGTCGTTTGTGTGACATGGCCACGAGTAGCCAAGCCTGTTTCAAGCAAGCGCTCGGCCGTATCTGCCGTCTCAGCGTACAGCTGATCTGACAAACCACGGACCTGCGTACCCAGCGTGTTAGAGAGGTGCTTGTCGCCATCAGGGGAAACACGGCATGCCGCGTACCCAAAATGCATCCCTGCATCTACCTGCGCCTTCGGTGTCACCGAGGTGCGGATAGCATCACGCCATTCTTGCTTCTCCCAGCCCTTGTCGATCCACTCAGTGATCCAGCGTTCGTAGTTGGGGAGAAAGTTATTTTTCAAGTCGTAGAATTGCGATTTGAGTGCTTCCAGTCGGTCAACAACCTCTTGGATCTTGTCCTGAGAAACTGCATAACCACCCAGGAACCGCACACCACACTCTTCCACCACCTTTGTAGCCTGACGCTTGATCTTCTCAAACGGTTTCAGCTTCTCCGGGTCGATTACACGCATCGATCCGAGCGAAGCCAAAATTGCGGGAGGAATCTTCCCCTCCAACATTTCAGGTTTAAGCTTTTTCCGAGCAGTCCACAGGTGGATACCAGAAAGATCGACCAACAACAGTTGGTCTAGGATTTTGATCTCATTCTGTTGAATGGACATTTCACGATTCTCCTTTCTCACATGCATGAAAAAGGGGGAATCGCGCCCGTGGGGGGAGATTCCCCCTTAGGGTTTTTACACGGCAACTTTCCAATCGCCACCAAAGACACTTTGGGCGATCTTACGAATTGCTGTCTTCTGAACTAAATCGCAGCGATTGAGCAGCGATTCGTCCAGTGAAAGTTGAAGAGGATTAGCTGCGCCCTGGTGAGTGTATCCACAAGAGATACGTCCCCAACGAAGCAATGTCCGAGTGGACATCGTGACGCTTAGGTAATTACCACCTAACCCTTGATGTTGATTACGAATGGAGTTGGCAACCTTCACCATGTTTTTTGCCATCTCTTCCGGAAGCATTGGCAAAGCGGATATCAAAGTTGCTACTTCGTTATCAGCCTCAAGGTACGGAACCTCAAACACTCGGAAGCGATCCAGCGATGCCAGGTTCTGCTGCATGGTTCCAGCATGTACTCCCGATGCATCACCCTGTCCCGCCGTATTGCCGCAAGCGACAAACCGGAAGTTGGCATGAGGCTTCACAACCTCACCATTGTTTTCCGCAATCACCAAGGGTCTCCCCTCCATGACAGCGTGCAGACCTACAGTTACTGCCGGATCAAGCGTGTCGTACTCATCGAGCACGAACACAAACCCATTACGCATTGCTTGGGTCAGCGGCCCATCCACAAATTTCGTGTTCAGGTCGCCGCTCACCGGATCAGTGACAGGCAGGTTGTAACCAGTAAGCTCCGGCATTTCCATCCGGCTATGTGCCGAAACGGTGATGCAGGGCCAATTAAGATGGGCAGTGACTTGCTCTACGAGCGAAGACTTACCCGAACCAGTGGGGCCGAGGAGCATGCAGCTATCCCCAAACGGAGCGTAGAGCCAGCTCATGAACGGCTTGACCAGCATCTCGCGAAAGAAATACTTCTTCTTTGGCGCGACGTGATGCATCCACTGATGTCCTTCTGCAAAACCAGGCGCTTTCGCGTTGGTATTGAAGCCGAACTCTTTCATCTCAACTTGTGCATTGAATTGCATATTAAATTCTCCGTTCTCGAAAGCAGTTGCCCAAGAAAAGGAGAATCCCCATAGGGGAAGACTCCCCCAGTGGGCGGTTTATTTTGTGCAGGTTTTACGCAGCAACTACCAGATCGATTACAGACAAGCTGTCTTCACTGGTTTTTTTGGTGAAGCTTACGACTGGTGTAAGTCCGAGATAAACCAACTCAGCACACAGCGAGTGCATCATCCATGGCGGGCAACTAACCAGAACTGTAGTTGCGCCTGACTTCGTTGCTTCAGCAAGGGCAATCTCGCCAAGACGCTCAACGCGCTTAGCAACACTTTCCTTGGTCGGCAACACCGGAAAGAAAAGGAGATTACGAATCTCCTGAAACTCCTTCCAACTCGTAAGATCACGAACTCCAAAGGCTTCGAGCTCACGGGTAGTTTTGAACTTGGTCAGATTAACGACTTCGTTGGTATTGCTCATATTCTCATCTCCAATTTCAGAGCGGAGAAATCCCATACGGGTTTCCCCGCATGGGTAGGTTTTTAAGCTGATTAGAGTCGCAGCTAACGACCCGTGCCAGGCACGGACAAACATCAACGCTCATGCGTGGATGGTTGATTCTGGGGGGTAGCATAGGTCAGATGGACTTATGCTTACGTGAACAGCCCCGATCGGAGCTGTGAGGGTTCTTGAGCTGCAATAGCGCGCAGCTTACGCACCTTTCGGTAGGGCCATGATGCCTATTTACAGAGATGCCTGCAACCCTCTGGGATCACGCAAATTTGCGGTCAAGCAAGCCCGGTGGATAAAGAAAAACCGCCCTTGGTCAGCCTCGGGCGGCTCGCTTATCGTGCTTCTTGGCTGGCTCACATCAGGTGAGGAATTCCAATGGCGTCCCAGTCGTTGCCCGTAGGCTTGAAGCCCGCCTGCCATGGCCATGGCACCTCAAATTCATGATCTTCCGACGCGAATATGGCTGTATCCGTGTCCAGGTAATCGAGAATCCACATGTAGTCCTGCACGCCTTCGATCCTTACCGGGGCGAGTATCGCGACCAGGTACTTGTATCCTTCTGGCGGAGCCTCAGGGGGCAGCCACCCTGTAATCAGCTTCTCGTGCTGTGGTGGGTTCGCCCGATCCACACCCCTATAAAGCTCGGCTTCAGCCTTCGTAATTTCACTCATGCTCATTTCGTCCAGCCTCGTGCAGTTGACCTCATCAGATGATCCCGTCGTTCGTCCAGAACCCAAATCACGACCCAAGCCTCTGCTTTATCAAACATGGCCACGAGCTCCATTCCAGAAGGATTTGAGATGGAAAAAAAACGCTGGGAGCAGGATCAGCAACACGCTCGCAACTACAGATAGGGTCACCACCGTCACCGCGCCGTTGAGTGCATGCCACATACCGATCTCGAGATAACGCGCCACAAGATCCGCGGCCTCGATGATGAACGCCATTGCAACGCCTTCTCCCTGGAACGGGATCATCTGGAGCAAGAAGACCAAGCCGCCGAAAGCGACCGTGATGATGGCAAAGCCCTTGAGGCCCAGGGCAATATCGGCTGTGCTTGGAATCGCGTGCATCGCGATAACCAGGACGAGCAGCGCCAGAGCAAACCCCTGCAATGAGCCAGTACCCAAGTCGACGATTGCGGTAATAGAACCGGTGGCAACAGCGCCGATCCAGGCCACGAAAGGCACCATGCCCTGGTCGGGAAGGCTCTGTTCGGATGATGTACCGAGGGAGAGAACGGCGATTGCGCCGCCGGCCAACAGGGGCGCAATGCCCTGAACAAGGAGACCAATCGAGTTGCGCAGAGAAAACGGGCTGTAGGAAAACTCGACGTAGCCCAGCTGCCCAGTGATTGCATCCGGTGCGTATAGCGCAAGCTTCCTGATTCGCAGGCCGAAGAGGATGCATGCAATCGCGTGCGCCAACTCATGTACAGGCCCGCCGATGATTCCAGTATTCCGATAGACGATCCACGTCTTTACCGAAAACTGTGACACCAGCTTACCCCAGACAAAAATCGCGCCGGCCGGCACCAGCAAAAGTGCGAGATAAAGGTAGATCATGCGCGCAGCTCCGCAGCTGCTTTCATCTCCCGCTTAGCCTCAGCGTGACTTTTTTGGATCACCACCTGTGTGATGCTGTTGATCACCAACACTTTCTTCGCCCTTGTGGCTGCGACATAGAGCAAATTCAACTCATCAACCCGCTGATCAGGGGTGATCTTCTCTTCGTCGAAGATGTCTGGGAAATCTTCCTCGAGCACGACCACATCCCACTCCAACCCCTTCGAGCGGTGGCAGGTGCTCACAATCACATCTGCATCTAGGGGATCATCTGTTGAGTTGCGACGTAGAGCGGCGATTAACTTGGGTATGTCGTTGTGCTCCTTGAGTATCCTGAGCATGCGATTCATCTCGGCATCCTTGGACTCCTCTGCCGCTTCGGCAAATCCACCAAAATCGCTGAACTGCCCGAAAAGACGCTTGTTGCGGATCTCATCCTTGCGGCCGACCTTCAGATGGTAGACATCCTCGAGGTCGGAAATTTGGTATGCCTCAATCCCCCCGTTCCAGTAGACAACCTGACCGTCAGATACAGCGTCAATGGCTGTCATGATTACGCCAATCACCGTGCGGTTGAGCACGGTGTAATGGTTACATCCCGCAGGCAGCGATGTCGTCACTTTGTCGCGGGCACCAAACCCAACCAAGGGACGTATTTCGCCTTGCTGTTTGAGGATCGCATTGGCTACGCCGGCAATCATCGGCCCGAACCGGAATGAGTTGGTCAAAAACATCGACGCCGCGCCCTGCACAATCTGCGTATCAAGCGCGTTCTCAGCTCCGCGCCAGCGGTAGATCTGCTGCCACTTGTCGCCGACAAATATCTTCCTCGCCTTCTGACCCGCGACCAGGGAGGCAGTTACAGGGTTACTGTCCTGCGCCTCGTCGAAAAGGATCACGTCATACGGCATCTGGGGATTACTGAGCTGGTAGAGCTTCAAGTACGCGTCATGCTGACAGGGAAATTTACTCTCGGTATCGATCATCTCCTCCCAGAGTGTCTGGGCAGAAGCGATCGTCCGATCTAAGTGGTCTGCTCCGTGCTCCGCGACCTCTTCCTCGCTGAGCGCAGCAAAATAATGCGCCTCACTGATGTTTTCGTCAGCGCTCGAAAGGTAGGCATTGAGCACAGCGATAGCGTCTCGAACATCTCCCCACTTCCGTGTTTTGAGGAGCCCGGCAGCATCCGTCAGACGGATATTCCCGAGTTTGTGCTGATAGTGTCGGCCAAACTGAGGCCAGGCCAACTGGTGGGATGTCTTGCACACTACGTTTTTCGGAAACTTTTCCGCGCCTTCATCCCGGATAGCGCGGTTGTACGCAAGATAGAGCATGCGCAAGTGGCTGTGATGTTTGGCATAGGCAACAAGCGTTGTCGTCTTGCCGCACCCGGCATAGGCCTTCACCACCAGATGGTCCCCTTGGTATTCGATGATGGGGAGCTGTTCTGCGGTCGACTTCATTGAGGCGACTCCATTCTGTTTTTTGCACATTTGCCGCCGTAGACAGACAGCGCTGCTAAGCACCAGAACGAAAACACGGCATCAATCAGGTCGCCCATTGGGAGATGGCGAACAACCAAGGCTACTGGCTCTGTCACCACCAGGAACGTCGCATACCCTGCAACGGCATGGATTCCGAAGGTGCGTAAGGCCGCTGCGATGAGAAGGGCAAATAGTGCGCAAGACACCAAGCTATGCGTGGAGCTGGAGCTTGGGGCGAAGTGGGTACAGACGACGATCATGCCAACCGCTACTGCCATCAATCCGGCAGCGTGACGACTGGATATCGATCGCAGCTCTTCGCCGCTGTGCCTGAACGTCAGGATCATGGCCGCGTGCGAGCTGATGCCTGCCAGATAGTCGATGAGTGGTGATCGGCGTTTTGCCGGAGGATATTTTTCGCTGGGCATGTGAGTCTCCTTAGGTGAGGAGATCGTTTCATGCAGGTCGTGGGGAAAGGTCTGGTTTCTGGCGGTTTTTTGGTCTGAATTACGCAGACGCCGCCCCAGATCGGGGCGGCTGGAGGGGGTTTACTGGTTGACGCGTTCCTTGAAGGACTTGCCAGGGGTGAACTTTGGCTTGATCGAGGCAGCGATGGTGATCGGAGCCCCGGTAGACGGATTACGGCCCTGACGCTCGGCCTGCTTGGTTGACTCGAAAGTACCAAAGCCCACGAGGCTAACCTTGTCGCCGCCGGCAACGACATTTTGAACCGTCGAGATAAGGCTATTCAGCACCTCTCCCACGGTTGACTGACTGTGCCCGCTTTCGTCGGCAATCGCTTTGACGAGTTCTTGACGATTCATTCGCTTTTACTCCTTGGTTGTTGAAAAGTCGCATGGGTGTTGAGTCCCAGCTGAAAGCATTGAAACATGGCTCTGAATAATCCCAAGCCACCGGCTCACCCGAATCGGCGTTTGCTTTTGGCGCGACGGACGTTATAGCCCTTCACCCAGCTTTTCATGTCTTCGCTCGGTGGTTTGGGTTGCACGGTACCGATCCATGCGCGATCTGGCAGCTCTTTCATGTATGCCTGGTATGCGTACTGAGCCCACCCGTCTTTTTTGCCGGTCTCACGGGCGTACCCAAGCAGCTCACAGAAAGTGTGCTGTTTACTGGTCGGCCCGAGCACTTTGCGTCGATCGTCTAGCTTCACCAGTTTGCCGGTGGCCACCGCCACCCCATCCGGTATCACGATTTCATTGCCACACTTCGGACAGAGCAATCCGCTGAAAACAAAGCTGCACTTCGGACATGGCTTGGTTTTTTTCTCCTGATCGCCTTTGTCCTGCGGGCGGCGGTCAAGACGCTCCCCTTCCCCATTGTCCATGGCGTCGGGCACCTCGTCCGTTGGCTTCCCGTTAAGCAAGAGGTTCCCGGAGTGGTCAATGATAATGCAGTCGATTTTTCCAGTTTCAGGCGAGAGTCGCAGCCCGCGGCCAATCATCTGGTAGTGAAGCATCAGGGACTTCGTAGGCCGCGCTATCACGAGGCAACTGGTCGAGGGGTCATCAAACCCCTTGATCAGCATAGCCACTGAGACCAAGACCCTTATCTTGCCCGCTTTGTACTGGCGCAAGATCTCTTCGGTCTCATGCGGCAGCATATAACCATCGATATGGGCTGCGGCCACCCCAGCTTTTTGAAACTCAGCAGCGAGCTTCTTGGAGTGCTGGACGTTGCAGGCGAAAACCATTGTTTTGCGGTTTTCACCCAGTTCTTTCCAGTGCGTTACCACGTCACCAAGCAGCTTGGCGTCACCCATGACCGTGGCAAGCTCGTCCTCGATCCAGTCACCATTCGGCTTCGTGCTCACCCCCTTCAGAGAAGGCACGGAGGGCGCGTAGCACTGTGTAGGTACAAGGAAGCCTTGGTCTGTCAGCTCAGAAAGGGAGATGCAATTGATTAGCCTGTCAAAGATGCGCCCAAGGCCCCGCCGCCATGGGGTTGCACTCAGCCCTATCACAGGCACCTTGTTCCGGCGGCACCACGTGATCAGCTCGATATGGGCTTCATGGATGACATGCGCCTCGTCAATGAGAACAAGGTGAGGTTTGTGATGGTTGAGCATGTAATCGAGGCGCGGACGCAAGCTCTGGATCGTTGCGACCTGGATGGGCTTTCGATAGTCAGTGCAGGGATGGTCTGACTGTATTGCACCGGCGACCAATCCATCTTTGTAGAACCGCTCAAGCGTCTGATCGAGCAGCTTCACGCTGTCGACGATGAACCAGGCCCTGCGGTTCTTCGCCTGTGCACCGGCAATGATGTGCTTGGCCACCTCTGTCTTACCGGAGCCCGTGGGACTCATCAGCATCTGAATGATCGCGCCAAGGCTTATGCCTTTGCGGAGTTCAAAATCCTGCTGTTGTTGGTAGGGTCGAAGCTGCATCGAGGTTTCTCGCTGTACGAACTACAGGTAGGAAACCATCGCTTCGAAATAACCCAAGCCAGGTGCTCGATCCGTGTGAGGGAGACGGCAACAGAGCGCAGCCTGATTGAGGGGGATATTTTTCTTGCCAATGCACGTCGATACAGGCTCTTCCTGACGCTCACATCTCGACTTGGGTTTTCCGGCCGGCGTGTGAACGTTCACATCACTGCCTGAGCTTTTGCACAGGTACCGATGAAGACGAAGAGATAGGAGCCGTTGATGGATGAAATCGGAAATGCACGCCATCGAAGATTTGCTGAGTCGCTGCGCGAAGCCAGTTGGAAAATCGACGACAGCGAAGCAGGAGGAAGTGAAGCGGTCGGGTTCTGGTTGTACTCATACAACATGGTTACTGGCCCCCGACTCGTAGGGCAGCTGACCTTGGAAGGTTACAGAGCGATTCAGAGCGGAGATGATCTGAAAGAGCTCGGCGTGCATACGCCGGCTGACGCTCTCGGAGCGACGCTTGCTGCTTATGACGACCTACCAAAAAACGCTCGTAACGCAGAGCAATCAGAAAGGGTGTTATCCGCTCTCTCAACTTATGCAAGTTCAACGTTGACTTGGCAGAGCCTACCGCCGCTCAAAACCGGAGCAATGCAGCACTTCATGGTGTTCGACTGGCTTACGAGCTCCGGCACTAGAGTTTTCCGTCCAGCAGCGGCGATGAATGCCCCGGTACTAGACCCTGACACCTTGGCTGTAATCAGTCAGCAAGTGCTAGCCGCCCATTTGTCGAAACACCCCAACGAAACGCCATACTAACCCCAGAACTACAGGGACTTTGCTCATGCCAATCCGTCACATCATCGTTCATCAGATCGACAAAAAACCCGATGGCACCCCCGCGGTGCTGCATGCCCGCGATACAGAGCTGAGAGCTTCGCAGGCCATCGAGAACATGCTCGCAGACCTCAACGACAGCTACAACGCCAAGCAGGGCAAGGCCTGGGGGCTCTTCCACGCGGAGTCAGGCGCTTATCCCTTCAGCCGCTGGTTGAAGGATTACCTCGACGACAGCCAGGATTTCACTAGCTTCAGCCGCGCGGCCGTGGAGTATTTGCAGACACTGATGGAAGAATCGAACCTCTCAACCGGCGGCCACGTCCTGTTCGCCCACTATCAGCAAGGCATGACCGACTACCTCATCGTCGCTCTTTTGCACCACAGCGAAGGCGTGGCGGTGAACGACACCCTGGACGTGACCCCAGCCAAGCATCTGGATCTCGGCCAGCTTCACCTGGCAGCACGCATCAACATCAGCGAATGGCAGAACAACAAGCAGTCCAAGCAGTACATTTCGTTCATCAAGGGCAAGAACGGTCGAAAGGTCTCGGACTACTTCCGTGATTTCATCGGTTGCCAGGAGGGTGTAGACGCCCCCGGCGAAACCCGCACCCTGCTCAAGGCATTCAGCGATTTCGTCGAGAGCGAGGATCTGCCCGAGGAGCAGGCGCGGGAGAAGACCAATACTCTGGTTGGCTATGCCACCAGCCAGGCGAAGCTGGGCGAGCCGATGACGCTGGAGGAGCTGTCCGGGCTGATCGATGAAGATCGACCAAAGGCGTTCTACGACCACATCCGCAATCGCGACTACGGACTGTCGCCTGAGATCCCAGCGGATAAACGCACCCTCAACCAATTCCGCCGCTTCACAGGCCGTGCGGAAGGTCTGTCGATCAGCTTCGAGGCCCACCTGCTGGGCTCCAAGATCGACTACGACGAGAATGCCGGCACGCTTACTATTCGCAATCTGCCCACTCAGTTGCGTGATCAACTCAAACGCGGCTAAAAAAAGCCCCGTCCATTTCTGGACGGGGCATATCCTGCTTAGCCTGGCTGGGTTCCTACCGGGCTTTAGCGCAAGCTCAAGCCGTCGAATCCAAGCCGCAATGAGAGCTGTTCGGCAACCGAAGCACCGATCTTGCTGGCAAAGCGATCCAGGGGATTCTGTTTGCGGGTGAAATCAACGATCTTGCTCACACCTACGACTTCACGAGCCACGTAGTCAGAATCACCAAGGCGATCAACCAGCCCCAGTCCCACCGCTTGCTCGCCCGTCCATATCAGCCCCGAGTACAGGTCGGGATTCTCCTTGGCTTTCAGACGATCTCCCCGACCGGCCTCTACCGAGCGAATGAATTGGTTGTGGGTTGTTTTGAGGACCCCTTCCCAGAACTTCCTCTCCTCTGGATTCTGAGGCTGGAATTGATCCAGGAAAGCCTTGTGTTCGCCGGACGTATAGGCGCGGCGTTCAACCCCAAGCTTCTGCATGAGCTCGACGTAACCGAAGCTCGCCGCGGTGACACCGATCGATCCGACCAAACTTGCCTTGTCCGCAAATATCTCATCGGCTGCGCTGGCGATGTAATAGCCACCGGAGGCACCCAGATCTGTGATGACAGCATAAACCTTCGTGTCTGGATGCAGTGCACGCAAGCGACGAACTTCATCGTAAACATGGCCCGCCTGCACGGGACTTCCGCCTGGGCTGTTGATTTCCAAAATCACAGCTTTCGTATTCTCATTTTCAAAGGCCTTGCCGAGGCTGCGCTTCAGGTTCTCAGCGCTCGCTTCCTCCCCATCCGCAATCACTCCCCTCACCTTGATTTTTGCTGTTACCGGCACATCGGCCCCAACGCCATCAAGGTCTGCCCTTCCGCCGACCACAAAAGCAGTCACGACGATCCCAAGAGTCGCGAGACGGAAAAAATTCTTCCAGCGACGTGCTGCACGCTGCTCTTTGATGCTTGCTTGCAGCGTTCGCTCCAAGACTTCGAGGCTTTGATCCATGGGACTTCCGTCAGAAAATTTATACACGGCTATTAAACACTGCGGAGTAGCAATCCTGAACAGGCAACGGGAACTTGGGTTTCTAGGCGGTCGTGAGAGAAGGAGGCGAATCACTTATACGGAGAACCATTTATGCAGGTCGTCACGCCCCAAGCCCGGAATCGGGCTGGACTTACCCTCAACCTGGCCATTGGAGTTATCGGCTCACCGCAAGCGCTTTCTCGGCTGAAAGCCAAGCTCGAGTTAGCCGTTGAGGACGCTTTGCAAGGGCTCTCACAAGAGGCCAGCCATGAGCTTGGAATTGAGATTGGTCGCTGGAACATCGAAACGTCCACCTCCCAACCAGAGGGCGAGGTATCGGCATCGAGCGGGCCACTCCCTGGTCATTCGGTAGAACAGCTGGAGGCCACCCCGAAACCAGCGTCCCAGGCCTCCCTGAAGGCAGGATTATGCCTATGAGCGCCACATCCGCCGTGACACAAAACCTCGAGCACGAGCGCTTTGTGGTGCGGGATATCTCTGACCAGTACGAGGCTCCGACTTTTGACCTGATTTTTCGAGATCAGGAGCACGGAGTTGAGCGTTGCTCCGACAGCGTGTGGAGTTCGCACGAGCAAGCCTCGGTAGCAGCGGAGGCACTGGAAAAGGCGGATCGCCGTCCAGTTCACTGGGGTGTGTTGAAGAGCCTCTAAACGGAGACCCATAGAACTCAGGCGACCATTTGTGTCGCCTTTTATTCGCGTTCTCAGCACCCGTGACTCAATCAGCCAGGTAGCCGGCAGTATCGAGGCGACTTGGGTCTTTCAGGCATGCCTGTAGCGTGGCCAATGCAACGCGGCCGAAACCGAGGAGAAAAACACCGCAAACCACAAACAGCTTAGCCCGCTTTCAGGCGATAAAACCGCCTGAAATCGGGACATTCCTCAGTCAATACCCAACAAACTATCCGGCGACCAACCACCAAGGATCATCAGTATGCAATTCAACAATTTCTCATCCTCCTCCAAATCTCCCCTGGCTCTCGGCTTGATTGCCGTTTCGGCCGTTATTGGCGTGGGTCTGCTGCTGGGTTCGTTTTACACCGTCGACGAGAAAGAGCGCGCAGTAGTCCTGCGCAACGGTGCCTTTATGGAGGTCGCAGATCCAGGCCTGCATTGGAAAATCCCTTTCATCGACAGCGCCAAAGCGATCTCGATACAGAACAACGCCACCAAGTGGGATGGCTTGCAGGCGTACAGCCGTGACCAGCAGGCTGCAACGCTGTCGGTCTCGGTCAGCTGGCACGTGCCGGCAGGTGAAGTCGCGGATGTCTACAAGAGCTACGCCGATCTGGACGGCCTGCTGACAAGGGCGATCAGCCGCCATGTCCCGACACAGGTGGAAAACGTCTTCGGTCAGTACACCGCCGTCAACGCCGTACAGCAACGCGGCAAGCTGGTTGCCGATATCGCCACCGCAATCAAGGGCGCAATCAGTGGACCGGTGGTGATCGACAGTGTGCAAGTCGAGAACATCGACTTCAGTGACGCCTACGAGAAGTCGATCGAAGAACGCATGCGCGCTGAAGTTGCCGTGAAGACTCGTGAGCAGCAACTGGCCACTGAGCAGATCCAGGCGCGGATTGTCGTCACCCAGGCCCAGGCTACTGCGGATTCGGCACTGGCCGCCGCACGTGCCGAAGCGGAAAGCATCCAGCTGCGCGGCGAAGCGGAAGCAAAAGCCATCGACGCCCGCGCCCGCGCCCTGGGCAGCAACCCCGGCCTGGTCGAGCTTACCAAAGCCGAGCGCTGGAACGGCGTGCTGCCTACCACCGTACTTCCCGGCGGAACCCTGCCGTTCATCGACGCCAAGAAGTAATCCATCTTTCCACACTAGAAGCCCGCAGCCCTGACCAGCTCGCGGGCTTTTTCATTGAAAAAGGGATCTATCAATCCAGTAGTCATGCCGATGGCAACGGAGAGACAAATGCAACGAACCATACCCAGCTGCATCTTTTTATCGCGCAGCGACGCTGAAGCACACGCGCCAGGCCCCGACTGGCACCTGATATCGATATCTGATGGCCTTGAAGATCAGGCCTGCATCGACGAAGCACGGTGGAAGAGCGTGAGCTACCACCACTTCATTGATGCTGGCTTTGACGAAGAAGTCATCGAGATATATGGGTCAGATTTTGAGCGGAATTACGTCGATTACCTGCTAAGCAGCAAGGCTGACGTGCTGCGGGAGCGCATCCGGGAAATTGCAGATCGAGGGGAAAATATCGCTGTCAATTGCCAGGCCGGCCGATCCCGCAGTGCCGCGGTTGCTCTGTATATCAGCAAACACCATGGGTACCAGCTGCATAAGCCGACCCCAGACGCAAACCAGTGCGTCTACCGGATGTTGGCCAACGATGTTCACCTGATGGCAGCCTACCGTGCGGCAAGAACCCCAGTGGAACCAGAAGCGCCAAAGCGAAGCCTTCTTTCGGCGATCAAATCGCTGTTCTCCTGAGAGAGCAGAAGACCGCAGCGAGGACAGAAACTGAGCGCAAGGCTCGTGCTGCCGAAAAACTCAAGGATCACCAGTACACTTGCCTGGTGAAGCAATCCGATGTTGAAGTCTGGCGTTGCAAGGCTGAGGGCACCACTGCCTATGCCTTCGATATCATGATGACCCGGTTCGGAATCGCCGTTGTCGGCGATATCGGCGACCTGACGTTCAGTGTCGGCCTGGGCTATGGCATATCGTTCCTTGCGGGTGATGACGTCACCTACTACCTGCACACCAAGCTCAACGAGTCCCACAAAAAGCAGGTATTCAGCACAACCCTGTTCCGCCAGGTACTGGTGTCGAGCATCTGCCGGGAACTGCACGACAACTGCTCCGAGGAAATTTGGGACGCCCTGCCAGCCTGGGCGCAGGATGCGGACCTGGTTCGTGGTGAGCATTGGGGGGAGTTCCGCGCCCTGACCGTGACCAACCGCCGCGATCTGGAGAATGGCGATGATCGCTGGATGCACTGGGACGACCTCTTTGACCTCGCTGAGAACATCGGTTTCACCGAAGAGGCGCACCAGTTCATGCGCGACAATGCCGAGGTCCTGTGCCTCGGCGAAGAGTGGTACGAGCACCGGATAACGAAGACCTGCGACAGCCTCTATGCTCAGCTCTACGTGATCAACCACGCGGCCAAGGCGATCATGGCTCAGGCCGATCAAGCCGCTGCTTGAGGGAAAACAAGATGATAAGGCACTCACCTTCAGATGTACCTCGCTTGATTGACGGGGAGTCACCGAAACTCATCGCGTTGACTGCCACCTACGGCCTGCACGTCCTCAAGGTCACTGACTATAACTGTATTGATGAGGGTGACGAGCCAAACTGGAGCACGGCATGTAGTGACGGCTGGAGCGTTGAACGGACTGACATCATCTGGTGGGCGTATGCGGATGAAGTCCGCGAGCTTCTGGAATCAACCCCCAACTACTGATCACGGAAATCGCGGCGGATCTGCCGACCAGGTACACCCCAAGCCCAGCCCTAAAAAGCTGGGCCGAGGACGTAGACGAGGACGCCACATTGCGTACTCCCCAAACAGGACGGTCAGTATGTTCTCAGGTAACAAGGCAATCGCATTTTGGTTCGCGGCTATGGTGATGCAACTGGTTGTTTCAATCGGAGTGAACGACTGGGTTGGCCGGGCAGCTGTATTAATCGGGGCCACATTCTCTGCCTGGCTTTTCATGGATGGTTTTATGGCTGCTATGCGACCTGTAAAGCAATACGAATTCAAGGAGGCCAACCAGCCTTTGAAAACGGGCACCGACAAACCCACGGTGGGTTGAGGGAAAACGCATGAGCCTGCCGACGCTAGCTGAATTGACCATGTGCCCACACTGCGGCGCAGACGAGTATTACGTGCGTTACACCTATAGCGGTCGAGGGATTTATTCCCGTAGTTATTCCGGCGATAACTCCTGCGTGGACAATTCGGGCATGTACGACAAGTTGGTGATGAAGCCGGGTAAGCGCGCCTTTTGCGTTGATTGTCACAAGCCGGTGGCTCAATACCACGGCGAATTTGAATGAGGCAAACGCGACGGCGCCGATGGGTACCTCGCCGGCGAGTGGATCGGCAGCAGCGAAATCTGACACAGGAAAAAGCCCAGCCCTGAACGTGCTAAACCGAGGCAGCACGACTCGGCCATCCGGTCTTTTGTGGCCAGGCCGTGTCTCCCTGCCAGGGGATCGAGGTTGGACTTCACCTGATCGGCGAACGCGCCCGGATGTGGCTCGGCCCCGAGCCTGAAATTCCCCGAGGAGTTTTTCCTCTGGATGGGAGGCTTTCAGTCCAATACACCGGCATCAGAGTGCAAATTTTATCCACTGCCCCTTCTGTCTATGAAATTCTGATCATGCCGCCATTTGGCATCGGCTCTCCCAAGGCTCGTTGAGTCCGGTTGGGATTCACACCTCATGCCGTAACCTTATTGCATCTCCTGGAAAGCTCGGATCGCCTTATGTCTTACACCACCTCCACCATCAACGAACTGTTTCGTCTACGCGACAAGGTAGGCCTCTCAACAGCTTCGGGCTTTAAGGCCCGTGTGCGCTTCGTGCAGCTAGCCTATCGCCACAACCTCGTGCGTGAGATCACCAGCTATCACTTGTGGGATCGAGGGTTTGAAGGACTGGGCGAGCGTACTTTCGATACCTGTTTCGAGATGGGAGACAGTCCCGAAGTTATCGCAGAACTGATCAGTGACGCCCGCGCCCATGGCTACGCCGGGAACATAGAGATGGAAGTGGGTAATCCCGACTGCTTTGCCCGCTGGTGCGGATACGCAGACCGACAGCAAGAGCTTGCATTTTGAGGACTAGCACCAACAGAAATCCCAGCCCGGCTCGCCGGGCTTTTTGTTGGCTTGGGATATCGCGTAGTGGAAATAGCCTGAAAGCTTCTCCCCTCTGACAACAAGGAGTTGCCTCATGCAGTCCCCTACACTCAAGTCGAGCTATTTGCCGGAATACCTTGCATGGCTCATGTTCCTAGCCGGGGTGGCCAATGCCACGCTGATCTGGTCTGGGGTGTTCGAAGCCGCGCCTCAGGCCTTCCTGCTGATTTTTGGCGGGCTTTTTGGCGACGCTGGCATCGCCCTCCTAGGCTTCCTCATGTTGACCACCTGGTGCACTCTGGGATGGCTGCTGGCGGCACTCACCCGCTGCCTGCCCCGGCCTTGATACTCAAATACAAATTGCATCGGTTGTCCCAGCACTCGTTCGCACGGGATGCGTGGCGCTGTGGCATCATGCAGTCTGGCAGCGATCCAGCTTTAAGGACGATTGATGGCTATTAATTTTGAACCCAAGATAGGGCAGATCTTGGAATGCAATTACGGCGATTATCAGTACGATGAAAACGGCGTCATAGTTTTCAAGAACTATGACTATCGCTTGAAGCCCGAAATGATAAAAAACCGGTTGGTTGTTGTGCTCAACGCGCGCATCGACCCAAATGCCTGCATTGTCGTGCCGCTATCGACAACAAAGGACATGGGCAAACTCAGCCGCGGGCTACACGTCGAGCTGGGGAGCGACCTGATTGACGAGCTACCGTACTTCAAGCAACAGACCAGGTGGGCCAAAGCGGACCTCGTTGAGCAGGTCAGCAAACAGCGCCTATTCAAGCCCAGGGCGATGCGTGGTCATCTTGAGCAGTTGCTATCGCGAGAGGTCGTTACCCTGATTCAGACAGCAGTGATTAAGGCCGTCAACGCTGGTGGATTGCTGAAATAGCCTAGGTCAAATGCTTACTGAATAGTTGACATAAGTGTCAGCTGTGCCTATTATTTGCCACGTAGCCCTTGAGGCACTTGAGTTTTATCCCCCTAGAGGGACCTGCAAAGCCCGGTTAATCACCGGGCTTTTGCCTTTCTGAGATACCCTCTCCCCTTCTCTACTCCCCTTCCTTCAGAGGTTGCCGCTGGGCGTCACATCCCAACCAGGCAGCATCGGCTTTCTCCAACCGCACATCCTACGCTTATCAGGTAGCCACCAGCATTCCATCCCACCTGCTATGCGCTTGGGTTGTGCCTGGCAAATGGGATAATCGGAGCCTAGATTGCACTCGACCGCTCTGAAAAGGAACCCTATCCATGCGTACCCTGGTACTGCCGCTCAAAGGCGAGTATTTCGACGCGATCAAGGCCGGGCTCAAGCCGGAAGAATTCCGGGCTGCCACGCCCTATTGGCGACGGCGTTTGGAAGGACAGAGCTTCGACCAGATAGAGCTGACACGGGGCTATCCGAAGCGCGGAGACGATGCACGAAGACATGTGCTGCCCTGGAAGGGCTATCGCTTGGCGACAATCATTCATCCACACTTCGGTGCAGATCCAGTCGAGGTTTTCGCCATTGATGTGTCGCGCTAAGGAAGCGGTTCAGTGAATCCGATCAAGCAGCATTTCCGACTGAAAAAACCCTGTGCGAATTGCCCTTTCCTGAAGGAGGGAGCCATTCCGTTAAGCCGCGGGCGCTTGGAGGGGATTATTTCTACCCTGATCGAGGATGATCACTCGAGTTTCCAGTGCCACAAGACCGTGCATTCAAAACGGGGTGGCAACTGGGACGATGAGGGGAACTATGAACCTTCGGGGCACGAGTCGATGTGCGCTGGAGCTGCGGCATATCTCATGAAGAAAGGCAGGCCGACCGTGGGCATGCGATTTGCCTTCGCCACTGGCGATGCGGCCCCCAGCGACTGGGATTCAGTGAGAGAAGACGTGATCGACTGACTTCTTGGGTTCTCATCGCTACGGGTTAGGTTCGTTGCAACCTTCCCGATAGCATCTGATGAGCACCATGGCCAGATCAAGAATCGCACACGCAAAGACCGAATCCGCGAGCCCGGCAGAACACCGCAAAAAACTTATTCGCCTGCTCAACGCAAACAGCCATCGCCATCACTTGTGGGATGTGTTTGCGGACTTCTGCGAAATGGGCGCGCTAGCGATGAGCAACAGCGTGGACCTGGCCCAGCGTAATGAGCGTGAAAAACGCTACATGAGCGTCATTAAGAAGTATGAGCCGAGCGAGGTGCATCGGTTTCCCCAGATGCTCGCCGAACTCACCATGGCAATGGAGTATGGGCCTGACGATGTGCTTGGCCAGGTATTCGGCGAGCTGGAGCTGGGGAATAGCTCAAGAGGGCAGTTTTTCACCCCTTACCCAGTCTGCAAGCTCATGGCCTCACAACTCTTTGGGGATGGTGCAGATCTGAGCAAGCGAATAGATGAGCGAGGCTTTATAACAATCAACGAACCAGCATGCGGTGCGGGAGCTATGGTGATCGCGATCGCCGAAGCGTTGGGAGACAAAGGCTTCAACTACCAGCGCTGCCTCCATGTGACTGCGCAGGATGTCGACACCCGCGCAGTTCATATGACCTACCTCCAGCTCAGCCTTCTGCACATTCCCGCAATTCTGATCCTCGGTAACACGCTGGCGCTGGAAGAGCGGGAACTGTGGTACACGCCGGCACACGTTATGGGTCTATGGAGCGCCAGGCTAACCCGCCACCAAGCCATGGCCAGTGAGATCACCAATCCTCCAGATGAAAATACTACGCCCGTACTGCTCCGGGACTTGGCCGCTCTCACTGCGCCCCCCTCAACCAGTGGCCAACAAATCGCACTGTTCTGATGAGGATTGCTGGCGGAAATGTCTCCGACACACCGGCGGAAGATACAGCGCCCTGCTCCCGCCCAAGGCAGTAAATGCACCGACTTGAGTTGGCATTTTCTACCGCGCTGGCATGCTTATTCGACAAACATCACAGGAACTTCATTTATGCACAGATTGTTCATCTACGCCCTTGTTGGCCTCTCGCTGGCCGGCTGCGATTCGTCGCGAGATTCGGGGGCCGCAGCCGGTACCGGTGCTGTCGAGTACGAGCGCACTCTGCGCTACAGCAAAGCAGATGACGGATCGAAGGTGATTCAAGCTATTCGCATCACGAACGGCCAGCGAGCTACCGACACGGCAGCGGGGAAGGACGCGGTGCAAAGCAGGGGAGGATTCATGAATCAGGTCGCCTTCAAAGACTGTGGCCGGGTGAACTTTGCCAGCACAGGGCCTGGCGTGGGCGTTCTGCAAGGCATCCATACCGGGCGCGGAATGACTGATAAATGCAAAATCCGTAACTGGGATGGTCAGTGGCATATTGTTGAAAACAAGTAATCGAAGCGAACACAAAGGAGCAGTAATGGACGTTGTTACAATCAAAAATCTTAAAACACTTGGTGATTCGCAGAAAAAAGAAATTCTGCGCATAGCTGAGAGCTATAGCCAAGATTTGGTCAACCGACCAATAAACGCTGCCCACCCAATGTTCGGCGTAATCCGTGCGTGGATGTTGACTGACATTCAACTTCAACTAGATCCGGCAATTAGCCTGATGATCAATTCAGAAGTTGTAATCGCCATGAACACCGCATCCAATGTTTTAGGATTCATGATCCTGACCCGCGCAATCGACTCCCCAACTGCTTGCGGGATCAATTACATCTGCGTCGATTCTGATTACCGCAATCAAGGAGTTATGACAATGATGATTGCAAGCCTTAAACCGCGCTTCTCCGATATAGCGCTTAGTTGCTTCCCAAAACTCGTTGAGGTGTACGAGAAGATCGGATTCGTAATGTGCGAGGCCCAAGGGGCTCAAGTCGCTATGCGAATTGGCGGTTCCTACAATATGAACGTCATAGATCCACACTACCTGAACAAGCAAAGTGCCGTTTCGCTGGAAGCTCAACGCTTGATTAGCGAACTTGGCCCGGAACAAGCTGTTGCTATCAACGATGAGTATGACGCTGAAACAAAGCGCATATCTCAAGAGGTTGCATCCTTCGTTGAGCAGCGCAAAAAACAAGCATCCATCTAGGCGCTATCCGTTCCGAAAATGGTCTGTACTCCAGGTATTCCAGCGTTTCGCGAGCCTATTATGATGCCCAAAGCTTCTCATCATTCTGCAATTCATGACCCGACCAGCGTGAGTGCCAATGGTTACTACGCCAAGTATGGAGCTAATATTTTTGGGCGTGATTTCGTCGTTGGTGATATTCATGGTGAATTCAGCAAGCTATCGAAACTTTTATCTTCGGTAGAATTTAACGAAAATTCGGACAGACTATTTTCGGTAGGTGACTTGGTTGATAGAGGGGCAGAGTCACGCCAGGTTGATCACTGGTTAAAAAAGCCTTGGTTCAAGCCCGTTATGGGGAATCATGACTACTGGTGTGTCGAAGGCGGACTGGACACCGAACCAGCTGGACACCGGAAGTACGGTGGAGAATGGTTCTATTCCCTTACCTCCGAAGAGCAGAAGTACATAGGCCTTGCTTTACATGGTCTACCCGTCGCTATTCAGGTTGAAGGTCGCAACGGCGAAAAGTTTGGAATTGTTCATGCTGAATGCACATGCCTAAGTTGGTCGCGCTTCGAGGAGGCTCTGACTGGTGAGCTAGGCGACTCTTATAGGAACTACCACGCAACGGAGGCTATGTGGCGTAGATCCCGCCATGTAAATCAAACAACAATACCTGTTGCAGGTATTGACAGGATCTATGTAGGTCACACGAAAGTTCCTGCCGTCATTGATTTAGGGAATGTTCGATACATTGATACTGGTGGCGTTTTTGAAGATGGGCTATTGACCATGGTTGAAATTGGCGGCTCGGAAGCCATCCACTCAATCTGATCGGGCAACGACCAGCCCGAGAATTCAGTCCTCCTGCCGGGTGGTCGATCCCCCTTCTCCCCCTCCCCAAACCTCTCCTGGTCCAGTTGCTCACGCACTCGACGCCGGCGACTGTCGGCGGTCGGTCTCCTCTCCTTCCTGGAAGGGGCTTTCTGCTCGGCAGTAACTGTGGGCTATGATGTGGTACGTATTATTTGGGTTTCCTAGAATCCCTTATAGCCTCAGGCCTGTAGCCGTTTTGTATGGGGATACCTTATCCTCCTACATTCCGGCGAGATCTGGCGCGATTGCAGCATCAGCGCCTGCGAACAAACGAGCCGCGAGGAACACCGTAGTGCAAAACCATGCTTCGAATGAGCACGCTCAAAACGAGCCTATTTCAGGTGAGATTTACCACGTCACGCCAACCCATAATCTTGACTCCATCTTCCGTGACGGTTTACGGCCGCAGACTGGACCTCGCTCCGCGCTACTCGGTGAGGCCAAGGAAATGGTCTATTTCTTTGGGTCGATGCTGGCAGTTGAAGACGCACTCAGTAACTGGCTGGGTGAAGCGCTCGATGACGAGCCTGGAGCGATTTCCGTTCTCGCCGTCGATCGCTCCGGTTTACACCTCGTTTCAGATGGTGGGTACGAGCTTGCGTGCCCTCACCTCATTCGGCCGGAGAACATTTCTCTCGCTTTTCAGGATGACGTGCCGGCAGATGAAAAGAGCGGCCCGGAGACCGGGGGTACCTCATGAGCAAACTAACCCCTAAGTTCGTCAAGGATGTCGACCAGCCCGGCTCCTACCAGGACGGCCGAGGGTTGATTCTCCGTGTATCAGCTACCCTGCGGAAAAGCTGGGTCTTTCGCTATATGCTGGCAAAACAACGGCACGATCTTGCCCTGGGGACATTCCCTGCCTTGAGCCTCAGAGACGCAAGACTGGAGGCTGACAAGTACCGACTCGATATCGCCCGTGGCGTCGATCCGGTCGCTGAGCGCGTGAAGGCCAAAGCTGCCAAAGCCTCGCGAGCAACAACGAGCCACACATTTCGGGCGTCGGCAGAAAGGTACATACGCACGCATTCGTCGAGCTGGTCCAAGAAACACCACCAGCAATGGCAGAATTCCCTCACGAAGCATGTCTACCCTGTCATAGGCGGATTTCGGATAGCCGAGGTCGACACGGACGATATCCTGGATGTGCTAACGCCGATCTGGAGCAAGATCCCCGTCACGGCGAACCGCGTCCGGAATCGCATAGAGCTCGTGCTCGATGCAGCCAAGGCACTGAAGCTTCGGCAAGGTGAAAACCCCGCACGGTGGCGTGGTCATCTCGACAAGCTCTTGCCCAAGCAATCGCATACGGTAGTCCCCTTCCCGTCTCCGACACCTTCACGCACTGCCGAGCTGTTGGCCAGGCTCGATTCCCTGGATGGAGCAGCAGCTCGTGCTGTTGAATTCGCAATTCTGACTGCGACCCGTAACCAAGAGGTGAGCGGGGCCCAGTGGCCGGAAATAGATTGGGAGGAGAAAGTCTGGTACATCCCAGCAGAACGCATGAAAGCGGGCAAGGCTCACCGGGTACCCCTTACGGAGCAAATGCTCGAGGTGCTACGGCAGCAGATCGGAAAGCATGACAAATGGATATTTCTCAACTCCTGGCGAACAGGCCCTATTCCCGGCAATGCCATGGCAAGAGTGCTCGATCAGCTCCAGGTCGATGGCGTCGTACCGCATGGGTTCAGATCTACTTTTCGGACGTGGGCCGCGGAAGAAACCGATCACCAGCGAGAGGTTTGCGAAATGGCTCTCGCGCATACCCTCAACAGTAAGGTTGAAGCAGCTTATAACCGCGGCGACTTGCTGGATAAGCGTCGCGCCCTGATGAAGGATTGGGGGGACTTTCTTGTCGTTAACGCTCCCCAGGTGAACGGTGAGGTATCGGATCTGGTTTCGGAGCTTGCCCCTGATGCTGGGTCAGATCTGGCCAAGGTTCAGCCGGCCGCTTGACCACCGAGGTGAGGGCGCTCTGCCAGAAGCGCCCTAACAACAACCAATTTTGCCTGAACTTTTCCCCCTCCCTCGCAGTTCCTATATTTCGCAGGTGCGATCAGAATGGAAGTTTCTGCTCCACCACCATAGCTGTGGCGTTGTACTTCCTGCCGATCCGGAATGTGTCCCCCATGGTCGTAATGGGACGACCACGGAGATCCGTTGCCTTCTTGTCATCAGCCAGGAAGCGCATGGCATCGGCAATCCGGTGCGCGAGCTTGCCGATCGCCTGGTTGTACCCGTCGGCACTTCGGCCGGTCTCCAGGGCAGCATCCAAGGTTGCGCCATGCAACAGGGCGTCGGCCACCCACTCACCGACCTCTTTGGCCGTTTCGTGGTCGTTCTTGCTGTCTGCTAACTTGCCGAGCAGGTAGAACAGGAAGTCCTCGTCTCGGTTTGCCGACCAACCGTTGATGAAGCGGCACTCCATCTGGAACACGTCGAACAGCGAGTAGAGGGTGCCATCCGACAGCATGGACAGTTCTGGGTAGAAAGCTCGCAGCTGCGGGAATTCTTCTTCCCCGTACTCCGGCACCTCATCTGTCGGGTCGTTCAGCGTTTCCAGGCGCAGGCCGGCAGCCTGGGCCCAGACTTCTGCAGCTCGTTCTTGAGCATGCTTGGCGGCATGAGCGATATCGCCACGCCACTTCGCTTCAGTTTCCTTCACGGCGTTGAACATCACCTCCGAGACTGGCTCAAAGCCCGCCTCGAACTCGACGTTACCCAGCGCCGTGTAGACCCAGCCGGCAGGCTCCGTCGCTTCCCGGATTGCTGGCCGGGCCGGCAGCAGCGCCAGATCCAGGGGATCGCGTAGCGTCATCGGCTGCCCGCGATAGGCGAAGTCACCACTACCAGGGAGAACACCACCCACCAGGAGGTTGGCGAACGCGGCTTTCACGTCGCCCTCGTCCTGGTAATCCCCCGGCAGTCGAGCATTGAAGGGGCGGTGCAGGATTAAGCGGCCAATCGCTCGAGATTCAAGGGTGGCTGTGTCCATGGACGCAAGAGTTTCCGTTTGGTAGGGAACCGGCACTACTCCCCAGGCCTCGACGGCTTCCTTGGCAGAAACAGTTGCTTCGGCAATCAAGCTGAGAGCCAGTTCTTCGACCGTTAAGCTGCGGGCCATCTCTTGCAGCGGTGCATGCGGCTGTTCCTTCTGGCGCTCTTTCACCAGCTGCACCAGCTTGTCGAAGACGAAGACCGACCCATCCTTGACCAGGTAGGTTGCGTTCGGGACGCCAGACACCTTTCGCAATTCTTCCTTCAGCGTTTCATTCAGTCCTCCGAAAAAGTTGCTGTACTCGTCCACAACCAGCATCCGCGGCCGCTCAGGTTTAACGTTGTTGTCGTCAGACATGACTCAATTCCTTTCCAATGCCTCAATGAGCATAAACGGTGACCAGTCACTCGCCGAGCAACAATTCACTCGCTGGCTTGGCCGAAAGAGGTGCCTCGAATATTGTTGGCCTCGTCGCAGATCCGGGCAACCTCCAGCATGGCTTTCAGAGCTCGCTCCTCCGTCTCCCTTGTGGCGAATGCAATCATGAACCCATGCAGCAGGCCTGCGATCATTGCCCCACTGTCCGGAACGTTACGGTTCCCGGCCACGGTGGTAAATTGCTCCAGGAGGGGAGCTGGTGCCTTCAGTAGAAATTCCCGGCCGAGGGCTTTCCCGATGCTTGCAGCATGGACACATTGATGAGCCAACGCCTCTTCAGGCGACATAGGTGTACCGTCATGATGCTCGAATGACGGCTTTACATGGTTTCGACCATGCACGCCGGCGGCAATGCTTTCAGCTCCCTGACGGATCTTCTCAACTGCAAGACTTGCTGTGCTGAAGTCTGTTTGCACTTCATCCATAACCGTGGCCAACAGGCGTTCATCGGCGTTTTCAGTGTTATCCATTTAGTCCTCCGTTGATAGTTATTTACCTCCATTTCAAGTTCCCACTCAATTGAAAAATCCCAAGCTCCTGGCGGGCAAACAACACTGACAAAAAAGGCCGGGATCACCGGCCTTGTTTTTTTGGAGATCAGCGGAAGCGCCAACTCACTGGGTTCGCCAAGTCTCCACTACATCAGCGCCATGCTCTTGCTTCCACTCCTTGAGCGTCTTGTGGTTGCCGCCCTTGGTCTCAACCAGCTCACCGGTGTTGGGGTTGCGGTAGATCTTCACTGCTCGTGGTGCACGAGATTTGCCAGGGTGATGGGGAATCTGCTTGCGATAGTCCGGGTCAAGAATCGCGATCATGTCACGCAGGTTCTTGCCATACTCAGACATCAAGGCCCGCAGCTTTTTCTCGAACTCCATCTCCTTCAAAAGCGCTTCATTCCCGCTCAGTTTCTCCAGTCGTTCCTGAAGCTCCTTGATGGCTTCCTCTGTGGCTCGGTACTCGGTGATGAGGGACATCTTGTCTCCTTGGTTTGGGTTTCATTGCTCTTAGCCGTGGCGGCCCGCGCCAGGCTTGATAGGACTGCTGGTTAAATCATGCCTGCCGATGCAACGAATGCATAGCCTGCAAGGAATCCGGCGGAAGGCCAGAAGGCATAAAACTGAAGGTTGGTGAACAGTTTCTTGGTCATAGCATCCAGGAGGGCTAAGCCTCCTCCTCCAAACGGTTGATTTCGGCAATTACGCCCTGCATGTTTTCGATCGCAATTTCGGCGGCTTTCCGAGCCTTGCCGAATAGTGACTCCTTTCCTTCAAGCAGGGTGTCGAGGCGGTTGTTCTCGCGCCGGAGCTGCTTAGCAATGGCGTCAAAGTCTTCACCCTCGAGAGGTTTCTTGCCCTGGAGCTTGAGTTCCATAGCTTCGGACTGCTTCAACATCAATTCACGAACAACAGTACGTTGTGTCGCGCTTTGCTCGTCGAAGCCATTTATGCTTTCAAAGACCTTCACGGCTGCTTTCACACTAGACAAGGCTTTGGTGCCTACTTCAGACTTCCCAGCCGTGGGCTGAGTGGCTGCCTGTTCAGTATTCACTCCAGATGCCACATTGCTGTGTGCGGAAGCGCTGCTACCGACCTGGCCGCCGGCTTCAGCTGTCTTCTCTTCGACAGAACCTTCAGCGAGCTGATGAGACACAATCCCGGCACGCTCCTGGGCCTCGTTCCGAGCATCTGCATCATCAGTCGCAGCTGCAACCGCACCCTCGCCGGTGAAGAGGTTCGGGCCAAAATCCATTACTGTGTCGTCCTGAGGTGTTTGCATGCGGGGTACTCCTTTCTGTTCGGGCTTTTACCTATGAAATCACCCTTCCAGAAAATCCCAACCCTCACGCCTCATCAGCATATTTTGCCTGCATTTTCGCCCTCACCCGACCTTCTATCCTCTTGGCTACGTCCACAACAAATGCAAGGAACTGAAGATCCAGCCCCTCCTCAACCTCATTCATGATGTCGTCGGCAACGCCCTCGGCTTCTCGGCCAAATTGCATTCCAGCATCAGCCATTTCGAACAGGAGCTGAGCCGCGGGCTTTCTTTCAGAGGTATAGAAAACGTCCGATTCTTGATCAATCGCAGCTATTTGATTTACTGGCGCATCAGGTGCTGATACGCCATCTTCACCTTCATCATCGTCAAGCGGTACCGGCGGAGGCAGGAGATCTTTTTTATCTGAGGGTGGAAGTGGCTTATCGGTCTTCGCAGGTTTCGATCTGCCCTCCTCCCTCATGTCCTTCGCGACCTTTCGAATCGCCTTAGGTCCGCGGCTGCACAATTCTTGCTGTGCTTTTTTATCCAGCTTAGCAACCTGTTCCGCCGCGGATACGCTTACTTCGCCGGCCTTGACAGCATCCAGCAGCTCCGGGGTGCCGTCTCGGACAACTTTGCATGCAGAAGACACAGAGCGAGGACTTATACCCAGGACTTTGGCTGCCTCCTCAATTGCCATCTTCGCCGCTTCAAGCTCCTGCCCGCCTGCCTTCTCCAGGTCGACCGTGATAGCGCTGCTCCCACGCAATGAGGACAGCTCGGCAGCGATCAATGCCCGTTGAGCCACTGTGAGCTGCCGTCGATAGAGGTTCAGAGAGAGGACATACCCCAGAGCATCATCCCCTGTGTATTCCTCTATTCGGGGCTCGATCAGCAGATCCTTGCAAACGCGATATCGGTTACGACCGTCAAGGATCTTTCCTTCATAGAGAACGATCGAGGCACGCTGTCCGTTGACATCAATATCCTCAAGCAGGGCTTCGTAGTCATCTCCGATGATTAGCGGAAATAGCTGAGCGTAATCGTGAAACTCAAGATCATAGCTTTGCATAAGCAGCTTCTCGTTCCTGTTTATCCAAGAACGATACGTCGAAGACGTGCACAAATGACGCTTTTTCAGGTCGTTTTTACGTCTGAATTCGCGATCAATTGTCGCTACCCTAGGCTCAATATTCACTCAAAAAAAACCCTGCCGTATAAGCAGGGGTTAGTGTTCTAGAGAAGCTAATACAACAAATTAAATCAAAATTAAATCTTCTCTTGAAGTTGGCTTATTAGCTCTTCGAGAGCTGCTTGATCCGGTTTTGTGTCAACAAATCTAAGCGATTTGTCTGAAAGGACTTCCATGACACCCCATTTCAATTCATGCAAATCCTGGCCCGGCTCTGGTGGCGTTTCCCAGTAGGGAAAGCTTCTGACTACATGGGGCGGCATCTTTGTGATCATGGCTGAATCTCGGTATTTTCTGTCAAGGCAAAGGCTGCATGCTAATCAGTGTATAGATATACAGTTCCGCATCACTACACAGAAACGGCGTCAAAAGGTCGTCATTTTTAAGCTCGTAAACTGGTCGCAGAACGGCAAAACCTATAAAAAATTGTCTCATAGCACAGCATAAGCTAGGGCCATGTCTACAGCAAACATTAGGCCATCACAGACCATTTAAGGCGTAATTAGTTTCGTTGAATTGATGCTTTGAGTTTTCTGCCCGGCGTAAGCTCGATCCTTTACACAAGAAAGGCGATCAGGCTGGTGGAAGCATAGATTACTGCGGGGATCTATGTAGATCATTTCCCGACCGGAGCCTGGGATGCTCCGGGACAGCCTTCTTTGAGCTTCCCTGCTAGGCCTGCGGCCTCCTGGCCTACTCTCTGCGCGCACTAGGGCAACAGAGTAACGAATGAGCTGGAGGGTCAATTGCGATTCGTGCAAAAGGATGCGCTTGTGCGATTCCTTGAGGTCAACTTCACTCGCCCAGATTTCGGAGCAAAGCACCGACGCTGGTTCATCCGCACTCACTCACTGACACCTTTGGCCCGAGCCAACCTTGCCTGCGCACCTCGTCCATCGCCGCTTCCAACTCAGGGATAGAGGATATGTCGCAAGATATCGTTGGCTTTTTTCCAACGCGGTCAGTTGGCAACTGCAATATCACCTGTTCCGGATCGCTCAGTGACACTTGGAACTTTACGCTCGGAAGCCCGCTGAAGGTGATGCTCGCCTTCGTTTGGTTCACCTCAGCTGTGGCCTGTCTCACCTCACCTTCGTGCTCATACGCCAGTGAGATACGGTGTCTGGTTGAATTGCTCATAGATAATCCCTGGAGCTTGGTCCACGCAAATTTGCGTAACGCTTAATGCTTTGTTTTGAGCCCGCGCCTCGCCGCGGATGAATCGATCTTCGCTGCTCAACATGTGAATCCGAGCGGGAGCTGAACACTTCAGCCAGTGCTCTGAAATCACCGAAAACAGCTCAATACGGCTCAGGCCGAGCAGGTGCTCAGGCTCAATCTTCGACAGCTGTGCGAGAGCGGTGAATCGTGTCTGCGGTTGCACCACTCTGTGTTCTGGTTGCGCGACTGCGGTTGCCATATGTCCTTATCTCGTAGTCTAAAAACCATATTCTGTCATGGCACATCGCCTTCGTGTGCACGTTTTCTAACCAATTTAGCGCCTGAAATATTTGGTTACAGTTATTGATTCTCATTCACTGACGATAAGAGAGCGATCGATGGTCTTCAAAAAGGCCTCAAACTGCTCAGCCAACCTCTTCGCGTCGACAGTTTTCTCACATCGGAGCTCTACCTTTTTACCGTCTACCCGGACCTTGCCGATTCCACTTATCTCTTTATCAGTGAACTTGCTCGGCGATTTTTGCTGATCACGCGAGGCGATTTCCTTCGCTACCCACCTCAGAGCATGCTCCTGAGTCCATTGCTCATCTCGCATAGCCGTCACGGCTTTCAGAAGTAGTTGGGGCTCTTTACTGCTGAACTCAATAAAATCCTTCGCCCGCTTTCCACCGATGAGTCCTGGATTTGTGTCCAAAATGGCTTTCACTTCATTAGGAAGATCCATCAGCAATAGGCATCTGCTCACTATAGAGTGATTGACTCCTAACCGGCGGCCCAGGGCTCTGACCGATGGCTCACCTCCAGAGGCCAAGATCTTTGCGTATGATTTACCTCGTTCGTACTCCGTGAGGGCTTCTTGGCCTTCGTTGTCCGTCAGGGCAAGGATCTGCGCCAAAGCGTCGTCCATTTCTCGGACGTATGACGTAATGGTTTCCCGCCCCAGCAATTTGTGAGCACGCCATCTGCGCTCACCGCCAACCAGCTCATAAATGCCACCACCTATCGGCCTGACAGTGACCGGCTTGGCCAGGCCAACAGAAGCGATCGAATTTGCAAGGTCTTCGATAGCTGTCTCGCTGAATGCCAGACGTGGCTGGAATGGCGATACCCGTATTTTGGTCGTGCGGATTTCGGCTATGACACCGTTCGGGGCTCCCGTTTCAAGAACATTTCCGGACACTTTGGCCTGGCCATTCTCGACCTCGGTGGCTGCTACCGCTTGTTCAGCAACGGGCTCATTGACCTGTTGCTGAGCAAGCATTTCCTTAACCGAAACTCTTAAATTGGGTTCTGGCAATTCTGCCGGCTTCCTTTTGACGCCTGACATCCAGGTAGGCGCATCTTTTGGCTTCCCTGGAAAATCCTCTGACTTAGCCATGATTTCTCCTTCAATTAACCGCTGTAACGTGGAGCGCATCTAACTCTGGGCCTGCTGATGATCTCAAGTGGTGCTCCGAGCACCGGGTCAGGCTCAACCACCGAGTGGTGCTCTGAGCACCAGTCAGGCTCAACCACCGAGTGGTGCTCCGAGCACCAGTCAGGCTCAACAGCCGAGTGGTGCTCCGAGCACCAGTGGGCTCAACAGCCAAGTGGTGCTCCGAGCACCAGTCACTGAGATGCAAACTCCCGGACCTTTTGGAGTGCTTCGCTAAAAACTGAGCGCATAGAGTCGATCGTTTTGTTGGTAGCGCCTTTCCATACGATCAGAGGAATTCCCTGATCGAGCGCCTTACCATAATCTTCTGAGTAATAGAGCTTTTCCTCAGCAACCCGACCAGGGAAGAGATCGTTCAGAACAACAAGGTTATTCAGAATTCGTTTACGGTTCCTGATGAACATGGTCGGGATTGCGAGAACGACAGGGGAGCGACGGTATGCCTTGGCAAATCGAACCATCCATTCATTCAACCGCATAAGGGCGCGGAAAGAGAATTTATCCATACGAACAGGGCAGATAACAAAGTCGCTAGCGACGATTGAGTTTTTTGTGAGCCGAGAAGCGGTAGGGGCATTGTCAAAAAGGATCACGTCATAGGCTGACGTATCAATACCGGGAATCTCTCCAGTCCTGGCTCGCTCCAGCCAGTCTGCATACCAGAAATCCATATTGTTCTCGGCGTCTAAAGCAACAACAAGATCCTCGAGGTACGCGTCAGCTGGGATGAGATGGGGGCCGTTCTCCCCGAATGGTTTTTTGATGACTTGATCAAAAGACAATGGCTCGAATTGTCGACCTCTCAGCTCTGGGCTAAGAAGATTCCCTAGATTGCCCTCAACATAGCGCTCTGGAGGAATTCCCATCGATTCAAGGTCAGACCTTGCCAAGTCTGGGTCATACCCCAGCTCGCTCGACGAGTCGCCCTGGGGATCGTTATCAATGATAAGAATCCGGAGTCCTTGCATCTGAAGGTAGATTGCCAGGTTGACTGTTACGGTCGTTTTCCCTGTGCCTCCCTTGGGAACGAAGGTTGAAATCACAACCTGCCGTGGTAGCCCCTTTGCTTGACCTTTCGCTCTGCGGATCGCTGCGATATCGAAAATATCACTCAGGGTGTAAGCCCGAGTTGGGACAGTGCCGCGAGCAATGCGGCGAATTTCCAGCCCGTTTTCATCCTCAATGTCTTGAAGACGACGGGTTGTCAATCCAAAACAATCGGCTGCAAATTTTGGGGGGTAGAGGAGGGTGGAGAAATCCGTGAAATAGACGGATTCCTCTTCAAACTGCTCGCTTGGCTGCTGCATGACGATCCCTGCATTGTTGAATACAGGTGGATCATAATACGTTAAGGCGCTTTTTCAAGGAAAATCATGGTACACGTGGGATTTTAGCCTATGAAACCGAACTGGAAACGGCATTTCTGATCTCGCAGTTCGGCTTAGATTGGGTATTTTGTAGATTAAACCCGAACTCATTTTTAGTTTAATCGAGAGTCCAGGTCAGCGTTCAGGCGTACTGTTTTTGGGCGTCATTGCGTGCGCGTTTGAAATCCGCGCTGATGTAGTTGACTGTGAATTGGGCATCCATAGGGTGTGATTCGATAACTACTTCTGTTGATCCGGACAAGAAAGTTACGTTTTCAAAGCCATGGGAGGATTCATCACTGCTGATCTTAAGCTGGCTTCTCATGCCTTCCAGTACTTCGCCCAGATGGAGTTTGTCAGCTCTCACCGTAGCTACATCCAAGACCCCATCAGCGTTGAAAGCCAGCTGAATGTCAGTGACACCATCGAGGTTGACCTCCCACTCGGAAAGATTCAGTACCGGCCCACCGGTATAGGAGGTACCTATGTTGTCGATGATTGTGTACTGCTGCTGGACGTCCAAGATCGTTGTGACGCCTACAGTCAGGCTTACCGGCTCCGGCGCTATGACAGCCATGCTGAGCAGATAAGCTGCGACGCCCGCGAAAGCGGCAGTATTCATTGGGTTCCTCCAGGTCATATTCGGATGGGATCATTTTCTCCTCGCCGACCTGGTGGGTGTGCTGCTTTCGAACCGAATTGTCGTCGGAAAAACAGCCATCGGATTTTGAGTGTGCTTTTGGCTTTTCAACCCTCAGAAAAATTGGCTTTTCCGTTTTAAAAGCCTTTTAACTGTTTTTCTCTTGTTGTTCTCTTGTTTTTAGAGAGCTGGAGCCCTTGTATTACGTGGCCTCCAGAGGATCATCGACTACAAATTCCGGCATTGCGACTACAGATTCCGGCTTTGCGACTATGGATTACGGCTGAAACGACTACAGATTCCGGCTATGACGACTACAGATTCCGGCCGTTATCCACAGGCCTGACGGAGGCCCTGGGCTGTGTCTAACGACTACAGATTCCGGCTGCCGAATGCTGCACCTAACACGAGTTTGAGTTTTTATGGCTCGATTTCAAGCAATTTTATGTTCTGAATTTGCTTGAATGGCCTTTTTTTTATTGAAAATCCGAATAACTCATTGTTTTTTAAAGATATTTTTAATTTTACGTCGCTTTTTTGGCGGTTTTCACTGGTTTGCCCTGTCTGTGTTGGGATTCGCCAATAAATAGTCTTTCAGCTCCACAGCTGGACCTATCGACTACAGATTACGGCTATTTTCACAGGCATCAGCTCGATGCGACTACAGATTACGGCTGTGCGTGAACGAGTATGACCAGGCAGTTTTGCTGCCATATCTACGGTATCGACTACAAATTACGGCTGTGGATCAAAGGTTTTCCACGCTATCGACTACAGATTACGGCTGAGGATCGAAGGTGTATCACGCTATCGACTACAGATTCCGGCTGTTCTACGGCCGAACGGACATCAATCGACTACAAATTACGGCTACTGCCTATCGACTACAGATTCATCAAGTGTCTTGAGATCGGATGAGGTGGTGGGCTGCAAGGCCCATTTTTACAGGGGTCTAGAGCCTAACCAACTCCTGGGTATCGACTACAGCGTAATCTATCTGTAGGGTTCCGTTACTACTCGTGGGGCCAAACATGTCCAATTTACCCAAACCAGCCAAGCCGGAACCTAAGCCGCTCCGGGTTACGAAATCAAATACGCTGATTACCGCGTCGTATCGGCTGACGCTCAACGAGCAGCGATTGATCCTCGCGGCTATCAGTAAACTCGACCCAAGAAGGCCTATGCCGAAAAAGGTGTCTGTCTCGGCCGCGGACTATTCGGATATCTACGGCGTCCAGCTCAGGCATGCCTATGAGCAGATGAAAGTGGCTGCTGATGAGCTGTACGAGCGCGATATTAAGACCTTTGACGGGTCTGGCATGGAGCGGAAGCGTTGGGTCGATCGGGCCAAGTATTTGGATGGTGAAGGTCGCGTTGAGTTGTCGTTCACCATCCATGTCATGCCCTATCTCACGATGCTGTATAGCAAAGTGACTAGCTATGATCTTCGGCGGGTTGCCTGCCTGGACTCAAGCCATTCGTTCCGGCTGTTTGAGATGCTGATGCAGTTTCGGAAGACAGGATGGGCCTACATTGAGGTCGAATCCTTGCGGGTTGCCCTCGGATTGTCGGATGCCTATCAACGTTTCAACAACCTCCGCCAGAGAGTCATAGATCCGGCAGTTGCAGAGCTGAAGAGTAAGAGCAACCTGGATGTCAGCTATGAGCTGAAGAGGGAAGGGCGGAAGGTGATCGCAATCAAATTCACCTTTTGTGACGTCGCACAGCTCCCGCTTAATCTGGAACTCGACCCTGAAGATCTTCCCCCTCTTCCTGAGTTTGACCCCGCGGAAGATAGCGAATGGCTGGCCACTCAGCCGTTGGGTGAGTTGGCGGAAGCTCAGGAAGCTGGGCTGCTGTTCACTGTTTCGGCAGAGGAAGAAGAGCAACCAGAATAGCATGCGTCGTCATCTGACGACCGTTTGTGCCTTTTCTAGCAGGGTTCCCCGCGACTTTAAGTACCAGCCAGGCGCACCAGTCGTCATTTGCTGTCCTTTTGGTGCCGATTCCATAACAAAAACCCGCCTTGTTGGCGGGTTGGATTGGTCTGGGCAGGTAAATGCTCAGTAACTAGGTACAAGCGTAAAGAGGCTTCGCCTCCATTGGCATACATCCTCGCTTGATGCTCGCCCTGCGATTTTGAGCGCGTCGAAGACGCTTAAAGCAAACGACATTGCGGCCTGATCATCTTCGTGAAGGTCGACAATTACGACAGGAAACTGGTCGCCGTCATCAGCATCTGGTGTTGCTATTGCGACTGTCTGAATTCCCCAGGTGATGCCGTCATCGTATGGCTCTACAACAAACCGCTTAAGCCGTCGAATCATGCCGTCGCGAATCATCTGAATCAAATCGGTGCAGACCGGCTCCGATTGGCGCTGCTGGAAAAGTTGGATGGCTGTCATAAGCTACGGCTCCCTTTATCTGTATTCATCCTGCCAGCAGTGTCGAAAATCCCAAATGGCCTACCCAGGGCCCTGTTTGGCTTCGATTTGCCGGGTAACCCTAGCATTATTTTTTCCCCTGGTTGGGCGTGCTACTTCCCGCACCAGGAACTGGAATCTCAACGAGGGAGGGCGTGGCTATGCAAAATGCTGTTTGCACCCCAGACACATCACCTTCCCAGCACTCGCACTCGGCATCCCAGCCTTCACGATCAAACTCAAAGATTGTCCCGAGATCAACAGTCCCTTCCAGGTTGATGTACGCCCCGCTCAAGGTTCCGCCGATCAAAACCGCGTAGCAATCGTCGCTGATTTTCAATGCTTTCCCTGGATTGGCTTCAAGAAGATGCCGATAGGAGGAAAGGGTCTCGTCGTAAGTCATGGTTGCTGCTCTGATTCCGGGTTTGAGAAGACATTGCCAGCTATCCAGGAATACCCAAATGTTCTGGAGAGTAGAGCTATCAGTCCCGCTTGGGTTTGTACGTGACTATGCAACCATGGAGGCATATCAGAACGGAGATCCAAGGCATGAAATTCACCCACGAACAGGAACCGGCGATTAACTCGTTGGCCCGTATCGTCAAGCTGGTGGCTTTTGCTGGAACAGGGAAGACAACCACGCTTGTTGGCTATGCCAAGGCTCGGCCTCAATGCCGTTTGCTCTACCTCTGCTACAACAAGAGCGTCGAGATTGCTGCCAAGCAAAAGTTTCCGCCGAACGTGACGTGCAAAACAGCCCACGGCTTGGCTTATGCGTCGATCGGATCGAAGTACAAACACAAGCTCACAAGCAATCTGCGCCTGACCGACATCGCGAGAGTTATCGGCTCACAGAACTGGGAGATGGTGCGCAGCGTGCAAGAAACACTGAACAATTATCTGGCCAGCGCTGATGACGACATCGAGCTGTGTCATTGCCCCGCCAGTAAGCTCAAAACGGACCGAATGAAGCGCGCCGCCGGCAGCATCGTAGAAGGAGCCAGGCAACTTTGGTTGCAAATGTGCGACATCCATAACCAGGCTGCCAATCTGACGCACGATGGGTACCTCAAGCTCTGGGCTCTCTCGAAGCCAAACTTGCGGGACCGTTATGATATTGCGCTTGGAGATGAGGCACAGGATATCAATCCAGTGATTGCAGGTGTGCTTGCGCAGCAGGCGGCATACGGTATGGGTGTAGTCGTTTGTGGTGATGGCCACCAAATGCTTTATCGCTTCAGGGGGGCCGTCGACGCTCTCAATGCGACCTGGCTCGAGAAAGCGGAAGTCCATTACCTCACTCAGTCGTTTCGGTTTGGGTCTGCCGTTGCGCACGTCGCCAACATGGTTCTCGCGTTCAAGGGTGAATCCCGCCAACTGGCTGGGCTGGGTGGCGAGACTCGTGTTTCAAAAGCGCTACCGGCTGACCTTGAACATCGCACCGTACTCTGCCGGACGGTGGTTGGAGTGATCGAGACGGCTCTGGCCAATGTTGAGACGGGTGCAAAGATCTACTGGGTTGGGGGGATCGAGGGCTACAACCTTCAGGATCTTGAAGACCTACATGCGCTATCGAAGGGGTGGCGTGACCGAGTGAAGGGGAAAAAACTCCTCCAGGAATATCCTGATTATGATCTCTACAAGCAGATCGCCGATGAAAGCCAAGACCCTGAGATGAACCGCTCGATCAAGATCATCGAGCAGTACAGCGCGGATCTCCCGGAGTTGTTTGCCAAGCTGCGGCGCAATGCTGTCGCCGATGAGCTTGAAGCCACCATCACTCTCAGCACTGCGCATCGTTCGAAGGGCTTGGAATGGGATGCTGTGCAACTTGCTGAGGACTTCACTTTCGACCCCTTCAATCCGGACAACGAAAAGGAATCATGGATCGATGAAATGAACCTCCTTTACGTCGCGTGTACCCGTGCTATGCGGATTCTGGCTGTCAACTCGACAATGTTGGCGATCATGAAAGAGTTCGTCGACCGGCGTGACGGCCGCAAGCCAAATACCCCGATGGTTTTCAGAAAGAAACAGGCGGATGCCGCATAGCGCTCCTCGATCATCTGCTTGGGTTCTCCAGGGCTCGCATTAGGATCGGATCTGATCACTAGGGTGCAGATGGAGCAAAGATGAGTCGGAGAAAGCCAACCCAGCGCGATCTGGACCTGCTCGCGATGCCGAGCATTGCTAGCCAGCTACCTGTTCGTTTTGACAACAAAACAGTCTGGGATGAGTTAGTAGGTGAGTGCCGCGGCTGCAACCAAGCCATCCCTGACGAGCATCTTAGGGGAACTGTCACCCGGCCGTCCCAGCGGTGTTTCACGATAGAAGCAAGTGGCTACTGCGCAGAATGCAAGAGCATCACCAGGTTCCTACTTCGCTTTCATGATGATTTGACAGCTTCAGGCCCTATGAACGGGGTTTGGCAGACATGGAAACCGATGCGCAAAGGCGTCCTCAGTCGGCTGTTCCAACTCTTGAACCCAACCCGCTAATCACAGGAGATATTCTCATGTCCATTTCAACCGACCAGGCAGCCTCGCTTCAGCAATTGCGGGACAAAGGTTATGTAGTTTTGCTCGTAGAGCCGAGCGAAACTGAACACATAAGTCGAGAAAGGTTGGAGAGCCGTTTGCGGGCCGACGTTGCGGATCACATTGAGGATCTGCTGTCTCTTGAGGCAGTCCGAAGTCGTTGAGCTGACAGGTAGAAAAAAAGCCCGTTCCGAACGGGTTTTTTTATGGGCGGAATTTGGGATACTCGATAATACCACCCCTTCAATCGCGAGATCGCTTTCGCACCCTCGGCGTCGTTCCATGTTAAACAGGAGCGGAGGGGGAGGAGGGCATGCGGCATAGCCGTAGTGAAGGGGTGGTATTATGAGGAATGCTAGATGACTGACGCAATCGTCTCCGCTTACAAACGGTTGGTCGAAACGGTTGGGGCTTTCAATGAGAAGTGGCCCGCCTTGGTTGTAGGCGGAATGATTTGGCGCATCCCGCTGCTCGCTGAACAGAGGACGCCTTCTCGAATCAACGTCCAGGTACTGACAGGCACTGACGCGATCGATGCCGCGGTAGAAGCGTTACGCGAATTCGAGCGCGATCTTGGCCAGGCTCCGGGTACCGTGCTTCGGTTGCCGGGGTACTTTATCCTCTCCGGATCGATACTTGACGAGGGTAGGGCGGTGAATCGCTGCAAGAGCGAGCTTGTGGATGCGATCGAGGCCGAGCGAGTGTTTCGCAACGTTGCCGTAAGCCGCCGCTCTAACATCATGCGCCAGGCCCTGGGGAAAAACTTCTCTCTAAATCAACTGAAACGCGCAGTTCAGGTTTTTGACGCGGCCCCAAGACAGATCACATTCACCTGGGCCGGCCACACCTCAGGTAAAGAGCGTGTCACTGTTGGCCACGTCCGGGAGGTGCTACTTGCCGAGGCACATGAAAGATCCGTGGCCACCGGCGAGCCGGTGGAGAATAGCCCCCAGTGGATCGATCTACGCAGCATCGCAAACATGGCTGAAACCGACCTTCTAGATGTCCCAAAGCCTATCGCTCCGCATCCACGGGCCATGCTTTGGTTTTCCGAGCGAAGCCGGTATGACGCAATGCTGCATGCCAACCTCCCATTCTTCGTACTCGATGGGAAGCCAGCTGCAAAAGTCGTTGGCCTCAAGGACTTCGATAGCGACTCAAGATCAGCAAAACGGCCTGACATAAAGCACCGGTTGCCGGCACTCCCTGGTGGGCGCTTTTTCGTAGCCTCATCCACTTCGGACCCAGATGCTGAGGAGCCCGGCGAGCCAGAGAAACCCGAGGTGCTATCGACGTACCGAGAGTCGATAAAAGGCATTTCTGGTCGCTAGTATATCCTTAAATATCAGCCTCTTAGACTTCTTATAATCTTTGTTATGTTAAATTCGTTAGCTACCTAATAATTAGGGTGCGATTATTGCCGCATCATGCGCTGAGCTGTTCAAGTCACTCGTGAACGGCGTACGCTCCTCTGAGGTCGCTTGCATTCCGTAAGCCACCAAAATGGAGAAAGAGAAGATGATGATTGATGGCGTAGAGAAACGAATCGAAGCCGGCGTGAATACGGCTCTGGACATGGTTGAGGTATTGGTTGCGGCTGGCCAGCCCCTCAAATCTGCGATTGCCACCTCACGGATACTCACGATGGAAGTTGTCCGGGAGTCTCTGGCAAAGAACCTGGCAAACAAAAGCGGCTCAGTGATTACTCATACCTTGGCCACGACGCCGGCCCAACCTGATCCGGTACCGCCAAAGCAGGCCGCAAAACCGAAACAGCACCAGACAGTTGATTGATCATTGAGGTCGGCCGGGAGATCTTTGTGATACACCCGGCCGTGCCTGCGATACCAGCTTCCTCACCTCACGCTTGCTGTAGCCACCGCAGAGCCTCCAGGGGCAGGAAAAGGTTCAGGTAAGCCCCAGTACTACAAAACTGCATATCAGCCCCGCACGCCCCCTATCGGCAGTTTCCGGCCCGTTTAAAACCCGCAGCTTCAGCGTCCGCAGCGCTGGAAAACTCTACCCGGTTGCGCGTTCCGACCTTTCCATAGCTCGGACAGCCCACTGGTAGGTGGTAAACATTACTATTGCGGTTGCCAATCACCGGCGAGATCGAGCTGGAGGTGTATCCACCAGCTACCTGGTGCTGGACAGACTCGCTCCGAATGGTCTGTGCCATCGTTCCGGCTCCCGTCACTCGCATCCCGAGACTCCAAGAACGCTCACCTGTTACGAATGGATTGCTGTGCCCCATTATTCGGGCAATCCGCCGGTCACGCTCCTGTTCCCACTCGGTCACCGGGTATTGACGATCCCAGGCCATCAGCAACTGCTGCTGTGCCTTGGACATCGACAGCCCGTAACGGTCGTGCATGTAGAAATAGATGCGAGCAACAGCACCCTTTACCTGGTCGCGAGGCTCTGTGACCCGCTGCTGGAAATCTGTTCTGGTCGGGCAAGCGCCGTACTGCTTTGGCGTTGAGGGTAAAACGCCATAGCGAAAGTTGCTGCGATCAGCGTTCACCTCGCCGACGCTCACATCAAGGTTGTGCATGTCGGCTTCCATTTCCCGAAAAACCGCATCGGTATCAACGCAATTTTTGCGCCCGCCGTTCTGCCAACATTGCCGTTGGCTACCAAAGGCGTATGCCGGCAACACGTGCTCCCATTCGATGCGCTGGGCGCGGTTTTCCTGAGCGCGCACTTCGTACCCGCATGAGGCGAAGTCGACACGTCCCCCTGATCGCCCTACCCACTTCCAGCTGCACCCGCAGTAGAGGTCGCCGGTTTCGCTGGTATTGCGGTCGTAATAGACCTTCTGGCGCAGCTCAACCTTCGCTTGCTCGAAGGTCAAAGGTGCTGAGGCAGAAGCGAAGTGGGACGTGGCCATCAGCACGGCCGTACACATCATGAGGATGGATTTCACGGTTGCTCCTTAAAAGGTGGTTTTCAGCTATTCGAGGTAAAAAAAACCCAAGCAAAGCCTGGGTTTGTGTGCTTCACGCATTAACTACCGCGCTGGGGTAAGCAACTGACCAATGCGACGAACTCTGCGAAAGATGACTTGCGCGATCGATTCATGACCCGTGGCGATTGCGCAAAGCAACCCTGCCAGGAGAAGTGTCCAGAAGCTGTTGCGCTTCCATTCGCTTGCATCGGCCAGGGCGCTCAGGCGATGCTGTTTTGCTCGATCAGAGAGCGATGGGCTTTCTGGGCCTAGTGCAGTTGCCTCGATGGCGTAGGCAACGCTGGCCGGTACGGCAAAGCTGCCGTTGATTTTGCCCTCTCGTAGGTTCTTCGCTGTAAGCACGACCCATTGCGACGAACTGCCGTCGACGATAGATGCTTGGGCTAGCACATACGCCCTGGCCATCTCGTCCAGATCCTCTCTGGAGCTGAGCAGGCGCTGAAGGGTCGACATTTTCTTCGATTCAACCGCGGCGAAGAACTCGTTAGGCTTGCTTGTCCTCGCGGAATCACCTACCTCTATGAACATGCCCATGGCATAAGGCATTGTGCCGATCATCATGGCAGGAATGATGTGAGAAACGCGCTGGGTAAAGATCGCAGCCCCTACACCCGCAATCATTGCAACCGCGCTGAGCATTTTGAGCGCTGTGCTATTGAGGATCGAGCCGACAACCGATTCGACCCCCATAAGCCCGCCGATACCGCCGCCGGCATGGTCAGCTGTTTGGAAAGCCTTCGCGATCGCACCAGGAACCAGGATCTGATCAATAGCCGTGGATGGCTCGGCGGCGAGACCCAGCGCATAAAATACCCCTCCGAGTATCGCCAAACCCAACGCGGTACCGCCGTAGATTAGGGTGCCTTTGCGCAGCTTCTTCGCCCGCGAGGTCAGTTCTTGCAGGGCCGCATCAAATGGCGTCGGCGGCGCCGGCTTGGATTGGGATTGAACACGTTTTGGAGGCTTCGGTTGAGCCTCGGCCTTCGTCGATGTGGCCCGCTCCGGCTCCACAGGCAGAGGCTCAGCTTGCTCCCCCGACCTTAGGCCTTCTAGAAGCTCCAGATTTTGGCCAAGGACGCGCTGCGTCTGTCCGGCGAGCAGCCGATCTAAGGTGTCCTTTCGCTGGACGCCGTATTTACTCAGTCGATCCGCGATCTCATTTGCAGGAACGTTTATCTCTGCAACTTTGCCGTCGACCCGCAGCCGGAACAATTGGACTTGATCTGTCATCAGTGAAGCTCCTTCACTGTCTCAGTCCTGCCCAGGCGCTTATGAAGGTCGAGGCGCATGCCCTGGATCTCTTTCTCTGCGGCCTTGCGTTGAGCCACGCCTTCGCGCTGGATTTTGATCACGTCTTCTACGGTCTGGATCAGCGTGGCCTGGACCTTCTGCAAGGTGTCCACGTCGATTACCAACCGCTGGTTAGCCTTGGCCGTCTCTACGGAGTTGCGGTGAAGCAGCTCGGCGTTGCGTTTGAGGAGATCGTTGGTGGTGTCGTCGATTTTGGTGGCCAGCTGGACGGCGTTCCGCTGCTCGTTCAGTGTCAAAGCCAGCATGAATTGGCGCTTCCAGGCCGGCACAGTGATTTCCCGGATTGTGTGGAACTTGTCCACCAGCATCTGGTTATTCGCTTGAATCATCCGAATCGTCGGCAGGCTCTGCATAGCAGATTGCTGGAGCGCCGTGAGGTCACCAATACGCTTGTCGAGGTTGGAGATCAGTGCGTCCAGATCCGCAACTTGCTGCAAGCGGGCCGGGTCGTTCCCGATGTTCGCCCGAAGCTGAGAAACTTGCGCCTGTAGCTCCGCCAGGCGCTGCTTACCGGCGGCAATGTGGATGCCAAGCAGTCGATGCTCCTCGCGTACCGCAACGAACATGGACTCGAGGCCGGTATTCCGAGCGGAAATACCCGCTTGAGTTTGGTCGACTTCAGCAACGAGCTTTTCGATTTGCTCCCGCGTGGTGTCGAACTGCCCCATGACGGACTTCCCGCGAAGGGTTACCTTGTCGATCAGCTTGCCGATGACAGGGATGCGCGAACGGCGATCGGAAAGCGCGCTGACATTGAGCGACTGCGCGACGGCAACCACCTCGCTCAGCTTTGCGCCGGCATCGTCCAGGTCGCTGTTACGAACCTGGTCGAGCAAGCTGTCGGCGTAGGAGGACGTGTGTTCCGCCACTTCCCTGCCGAACTGAGAAACCGAGAGCGGGTTTTCTGCCTGGATCAGTGCCGCTACAGCCTTGATCTGGGGGATGTCCTGTTCCTGGAGACCAAGGGCCTGGAGCCCTGCGGGAGTAAGCTCGGTGTTGGCAGTGGCGAGATCTGTCACGGTAGTTTGCTGCTGCATGTCTTGCTCCTCAGTGCTTCACGCCATTCAGGCTTTCAGACAGGCTGGCCATCAGCGCCTGATGCGCCTTACTGGCAGCCTCGACCATCGCCGGGCTCATGTGTTTGGTGGTGATCAGGGTAAGGGTGTGTTGCCGCCATACTGGAACAAGTACGGTAACTGTCTCTCGGAAGCGATCGAGCATGTCGAGGGCTTGGGCGCGGCTGAGCTTCATCTGACTAACGCTCAGCTCGTGTGAGGCCAGAAGTGTTGCCAAGTTGGCAAGCTTTCGCGCCAGCCGCTCTCGCGGCCGATCAAACTCGATCTCCCCCTCCGCTACTGTCCCGATGAGAGGGTTTTCTTCGAGAAATTCGCGCCCGGCCTGGATGAATACTTTCAGTGCTTCCGCCTCTTCGGCGTGGGCAACGATCATTCTGCTGATGGCGCTGACCGTATCGCGTACACCTTGGGCATGCCCTTCAGCCTCGGCCAGTAATTGCTCCAGGGTTGACCGGGCGACTTGATAGCGAACCTGTTTTTCAACGGCTCCGCCCAGAACCTTTTCGAGCCAGGTTGGCTTCCGGGTAATCTGCTCAGGCGATGCGTCGGCCATTTTCGAGAGGACTTCTGCGATTTTGGCCGCAAGCGCCGCCGCCGACCCACTCTCCATGAGATCGGAGAGTTGATCGATTTTGGCAGAGCTATCCGCTACGCCCCCGTACTCGCCGAGTCGAGCCGGGATAGCAAACAACTCAGGGATTACCTGCTGCTTGAGGTGGTCGATGCTGACCACTGAATGTGTCATGGCGGAAAATTTCTCCTTGGATTTGTTGGAGATCGTACCTGCCGTATTCTTTGGCGGGGTGTTATTTCAGACGCTTTTACCGACTGAAAGCGCAGCTCAAAACCGTTGTACCGCGAACTCCAAATAACCCAAACCTCTCCAATTCGTTTCAAAAGTGGCGTGAAAAATCACCCCCATTTCCCGAGCTATGCGAGTTCTTACCCCTTAGTCATTCCGAGGGAAGGTAGAGCGCAACCAGCGGCACGCAGAGGCGAACGGCTCCCCGCATGTGCAGAGTGGTCGGTGAATGGACAATCCGGTCAAGCAGCCACGCCCACGATTTGACGAGCCGTTCTTCGGGAGGTGTTGACTCCTCCAGATGCTGTTTGAATTCGGCAAACTTTGCCTGGCTATGCTCGAAAACACAGGTCTGCCGACAGATTTCGGCCAAGGTCCGGATGTCGTCACTGTTCTTGATCAACGTGGATCGCAGATCTGAATTGTCTCGATCCATAGCGGACAGCAGGTCACTCATTATCCGGTCGATCAATCTCGGCTCGTCTTCTTGATGCTCGTTTGCGATTGGCATTGCTTGCTCCTTTTACGGGTTCGGCATCGGTTTTACCCGACACGTTGAAAATCCCAAGGATGCAAGAAGCATTAGCCCGTACAGCTCGGTTTCAGACAGCTTTTCCGCCTAGGGCACTGGCACTGACGGTAGAGGCGTAGCACTCGATGCCGCCCAGGCAGCGCAATCGCCTGGATGCATGAGCAGATGATTTTCGGTGTTGAAGGGGGGCGAACTTTGCAGGGGGGGAGGAATAGCCCAGCCCTCTCTGGGAGGGTTAAGCCGGCATATCAGCGCTCGGAAGAAGGATGACCTTCCCAGCAGCAGGACGCCACCAGGTTAAACCAGCGCATTGGCATCGAGGGAACCGCAGCCACGTGGTCTACTCTTTATGGAGCGCAAACATGTCAGTTTGTTGATTCTCTGGATCGGCCTTCGGCGCATTCAGCGGGTGCCCCAACTGTCGGCGCACCTCGGCGAGCCATGCCTTGTAAGGCGAATTCTTTCGTGCCCCCCAAGGGTATGCCTCGGCCAGCGCCTTTCGCAGGGCCTGCTGGTTGCTTCGCCCCACGCGGCGAATTACCTCCCCGACTATAGGTGCTGCGCGATCTGCCCATGCCACGGCATCATCCTCGATTATGCGCTTTGTGCTTGATGTTCCTAGCCCGCGGGATTAGAGATTAGTCCCGCAAATACGCCTTCAGTCTGCATTTTATGAAGGGTCTTTAAGATATTTGTCAGATCCGGGTACTCCAAAATCGCATTTTCCAGATCATTAACGGTAGCGGTATCAGGGAGACCAGCTAAGACGGTAATCAAAACATTTTTCTGTTCATCATCCAGTGTTTCACGCGCTGCGTGCTCAAGGAGTTGCGCAATAAACTCCGGCGACGTGCGAGCTACCTTCAACGGACTGAATCCTGAAGACGCTTTTTTACCACCGACGAGTATCGTGTGGCCACGTTCTTTCCCACTCATATCAGGGCCTCATCAATTGTTGAGCTTTTGGCTCGGGCTTGAATTCTTTGCTGTATCCGCCAGATTGTGTAGGGTGTGGCAATTTCCGCAGGCGAGGTAAACGGCAGGGAATAGTTTACCCTCAATGTCTTCCCCCTGGGGGTCTATGCGGTACGACCACATATCGTTGCAACCGCAGTTGCCGCAGATGAGGTGGAGACGAGCACGGGCCATGGAGCATCCTTATCGTTGCGGGGTGAGTGCCAGCGTCACAGGCTCGCCATTGCAGACCGCCAACCAATCAACGAAACTCGCAGGCTCATTGGCGTATATGCTGACATTGTTTTCGGCAAGCCAGGTGGCTAGATCCTCCAGGGTTGCAAAGCCTGGACTCAGAGGGGTTCCCTCGGTGGTGAGTTCGTACATCATGAAGTTTGTACATCCTGCCTCTGGCCAAAGCGGCATGTAGTCCTCCGCGTTTGGACGGGGACCATCCCACTCTTCAAAGCTCAATGTGCGATGAGCAGCGCCAGCATCCTCGGGGAATTCACCCTGCGCCCACTTGGCAGCGTTTTCATCCCATTGAGCCGCTTTACTCGAAAACTCACTACTGTTGAACAGAGGAACGTAGCGAACCTTTCCATCGGGGTAGTACCCGTCAGAGGGGTGTTGCCAGTTGGCCGGTACCTTTCTAACTTCGCGGATCATTGAGTGGCTTCCTCAACGTTTTCTTTTGTGGCGTCCAGTTGAGCTTTTGCAGCAGCCGCGATGCGGTCCATGCTTTCTTGCCCAAGGATCTCCAAAGTAGTCGGCATCAGTGCAAAGGGATCATTGCTCACGCCTGTGGCCATCAAATGCTCACTGAGTTTATTGGCCTGAGCAATGTGTTCGACGAAGTAGTCCGCACAGCCCTGGGCCCCACTTTTTTCAGCTACATTGCAAAGCGCTTTGGCATGATCGCCGTTGAGCACAAAGAATACGCGCTCACTCAGGACGATAGCTGTTGTATCACTTCCATAGCCGTCGCTACGCGGGTTGTAACTAACGTGAACGCTAGAGCCAAAGCTCCGCGTTACGTTGGGAGAGGGCGAATTCGTAACTGGGCAGAAGCTGCCCTTCATCCCAGTAGACTTATTCGAGAGTACGGATTGCATGTCGTTGTTCCTTGAGAGGCAGTCCCGATTTGAGGCTTTTAGCATCGCACGAGATTTAGATAACCCAAGAACGCCGGCTTTCGACGAAGGAACTCAGGACTTGGCCGGGAAAGGAGGGATATTTATTCCTTTCGGGTCAGCCGCGGCATTCCACGACCACCACCCTTCCCCGCCGTACTCCCGGTTATACCAAGCCGTTTTGACGGCCTTCCGTTCCAGGTAGGCAGGTGTGCTCATGCCGAACACCTCCAGGGGGTAGTCTTTACCCGTGTCCAAAAGCCAAAAGTCGGGAAATACCTCACTTTCATCCGCGTCGTAGCGGAGAGGTTTATCGAAGCTACGGCCGGCGGCGTGGAGTTTGGCCTCAATCACCCCTTCGTAATCTGAGTCGACGGGAATCCAGCGCTCACTGACTTGCATTAAGGCCAGCTCAACGACATCTGCCTGGGAAAAAGACTCGCCCTTCCGCGGCGTGACCTGAGCGATGGCGATAACTCGACTTCCGCGCTTCCAGGCGGAAAGCTCTCTCTCAAATCGGCGGGCGGCTGTGGCCCAGACCGCCGGGGGCAGATTTAGCATGGGCATCCCGAACGGCCCGGCCAGCGGCAATCTGCTGATGTCTCCAGAATGACGTTCAGGGTTATAGCGGGCCAGCGGCGAAATCGCGACGAGCCGGAGATCACGAGTCATCGCGGACTTGGCTATCGCCTGGTTGCGAGTCGCCCCCTTGCTGTCCTTCAGTGCCGCCAACAGCAACACTTCGCTCAGTTTCATTCGGCTTGCGGCGACGCGTTCAGCAGCCTGTAGAAGCGCATAGTTCACAATGCCACTGTTGCGCTTGCCCTCCATTGCTGGATACCAGGTGGAAAGTCGCGACTCAGACCAAAGCAGATGCAGTAGCCCGAGCAACGTCATAGCCGGCTTGCTCTTTCCTGGCGATCTTTTCACTGCAGTGCTTTCGCTTTCCTCGGATCGAGCAGCCTGGACTCGAATGCCTCGAGCCAGGCGCACCCGAATGCTGCCATCTTCGCCCTCCTCGACTACGCCCACGGCATAACCTTGCATACCGGAACGCTCCGGGGCCGGGGCGTAGTACCGACAATCGTTTGAGTGCTCATGACCTGTACCGGCGAACCGCGCCAGGTGAAAACCATCGCTATCTTCACGTCGCTTGATCGAGAGTTTTCGGGAGCCGCTGCTTGGGCACTGGCAAATTGCGTGAGTGCCGTAGGCCTTCTCCAAAACGATTTTCCAATTTTTTGCGTACTGCTGATCGGTCTGGAACTCCGAGGAGTAACGTTTCCCTGAGATCAGTACGGGATATCGACGGTTGAGCATGATCTTTTCTCTCCTGATTCGGGTCAGGCAATTGCGCGCTGCCGGCGGGCATAGGCTGCTTCAGCACGGTTTGCTTCGATCTGTATATGCAGCTTGACCAGCAACTCATATCCGGACTTGGGGCTCATTAGCGCAATACCGAACAATTCGTCTGCTGGAATGCTCCCGCACTCCCCATGAAACCGTTCCTTTCGCTCAATCATGGAAAATATCCCTTCCAGGTATCCAGTCTCAACCGCCTCAGCAGGAAGGCTGGGGTTTTTCAGGTTGAAGATCTCTCCGGTTGGCCACTCCAGGCCATCAAGTGGGGGAAGGTTTTCCAGCGCCCAGTGACCAGTACGCATGACTGCTCGAGCGATCTCGTACTGTTCCTGGTCATTCTGATACCAGCTATCGATGGTAAGGAGCTGGTCTCGAGCCCGGTCAAGGCGTTCGAGGTACTTGGAGCGAATTGCCCGCTCATCATCAGAAAGGCTGTCGAAGCCATCGACCCATATGGGGAGGATACGCAGCGCCTCCCAGCGCAGCAGGCATCGCAGCAAGGTCGAGCGTGTACCGCTCATGATGACTTCGCCCGGTTCCAGCAGCTGATTGTGGCTGTTGTGCAGACCGACGATGCAGTTTGCATGGAGCCAGCGATTTCTCTGGATAAAGTCATGGATCGCTTCAGGCTCGTGCGCAAGCGGATCTTCGCCAGCAGGGATACTGAATATCTTGGGCGAGAGCGTGACCACCAGCCGGTCAGCGGAGTACGCCCTCATTTTGCCGAGGGCGCAGAGACTGCGAATTTTCATGAGAGCGAATCCTCCTGGTGTATTCGATCAGGAGGCTATCGCGGGAGGTGGGATTTGAAATCCGTTTTCAGGACCTAAGAGCGTCGGAATTACTCACCCTGTCATGCGGGCGGTACTCTGGCAAACCGCAATCACCGAGCAACCGGGGGCGCTGGCGAATCGACTCACCGTACAAGCGCTGACGGTGAACCTCATCGGGATGGCATGGCCAGGCACCATGCACCATCCTATAAATCCTCATGAGATAGTCGTCTTGCGTGGCCATGTGGCTGATGTGCCACGGGCATTGAGTGAAAAGATTTGTTTGAGTTTGGATCTGTTCAACCACCTCTCGATGTTCATCCAGTCGCTTGGAAATGTTTCGAGCAAACTGAAGTTGATCCCTCATAACTGCAACTCGAATGAAGCCCAAACGTCGAGCTATCGCGTCTATCATCACCACTCACCGCCCTTAGAAGACTGGTCAGCACTGTACTTGGCGAGAGCATCAGATGCGATCTGGGCAAGTACGCTGTCACAGTCCATGTGGCCTGTCGCGCCCGTTGATATCTTGTTCAGCGCCTCTACCAGTCCCGTTATCACAGCGTTAGAGCGCCGGTTAGCCACCTCCTTCAGCGCCATTGTGACGTTCATGAATCCCATCTCCTTTGCTTTGCTCCATACCTCGTCGTAAAGCTCAGCCTTGTAGCTCAGGCCAGAAATTACACGCTCAGCGTCTGACTTAAACACCAGGCCATCATCGTTAACTGCGTTGTCGAAGTTGATCCGATCGCTGCGGGTTTCGATGTACGTCGTTTCGTCGTCGTAGCTCATCACCTCAATGGTGGCTACGACTTCCAGCTCCGGACGGGCTTCGGTGTTTTGATTGCTCATTACGCTTCCCTTGATCAGTTGATGAAGCCAGCATCCCATGGAGTGAAAAACTCCCAACCAGGGACGACTGGTGGATGAACCGGAATGCCACGCCCGTCCCATTGGTAGGCTGAGCCACTGTGGCTTGGCCTGATCCTATCGGGCCGGGACGCAGGCCGGGCGCGTTTTCACGCTGGATTAGTGCCTGAAATGGAGGTCGTCCAACGGACTGTTGGACAAATTCGACAGGTCATCGGAGTTGGGTTTTCTGTGGCCGCGTTCACCCTAAAGGCCCATCCAGTTCAAACGAGTCATTTGCATGAGCCAGAAAAACACCAAAGAGCCGCTGACCTTCACCGCACGCTTGGTCAACTCCCACCATGGCTTTCAGGATTTCGATATCGACGGGCATCCTGTGGTGCGGCGTGCCTGTGTTCCCAACTCGATCAAAAAGGGCGAGCACTTCAACGTCTACCACGGGGAAAGCTCGAAGTCGGGCGCTGTATGGACGGGGACGCTCGGTGACTCCCTCCGCAAATTTGCGCTGATCTGAGGGGAGCCTATGTGTTTCCCTCGCAAACCCAGTTTGGGACGGTACAGCGCGACCAGGGCTGAGTGGTGTCAATCCTACCGGCAAGCCCGCATTGCTGCTGGCAACGGTTTAGATCCCAACCCCAAGTCCTCTGGTATCACCTGGAAGGCGCAGTTGATCGTCGCTTTTGAACGCCGTGGCCACGACCCTCTGGCCTATCCCGTCCAGTGTCGGCTCAATGCACACAGGATCATCAATGAAATTCGAGCCGAAGAAATCTCCCAGGAATATGCGAAGGACTGACCTATGACCCTGTATTTCGAGTGGATCGGAAGCATCTGCGGCGTCCTCGGGGCGCTGATGATCTCCACCAATACCCGTGTGTCTCCGTGGGGATGGTGGTTATTCCTCGTTTCGAGCTTGAGCCTCTGCTGCTACGCAGTTCTGGCGCAGGCCTGGGGATTGTTGCTGCTGAACGGGTGCTTCGTTGCTACGAACGTCACCGGCTTGATCCGCTGGTGGTACCCCGCTGTGTCAGCCATGCGCTCTACCAGCTTATCCCGCGTCGAGGGGTAAGCGGGGCGTGCTTGATGACTTGGGTTTTGGGGAGCGGTCGGCATGCTGGGGGCATTCTTCATTTGGAGTTACCACATGCAACTATTCAACCCGATCCACAAGGCAGAGCTGATCTCTATCGTAGAAGAAGCGTCAGCTAAAGCAGCGAAGAATGCGGGTGTTGTTCAGGAGTTGGTTTTCCCGCACATCTACTTCGTTCTCAGCAAGCGCCTCAGCGTAGTTGAAGGGGCGGCGGCTATTGCGGAGGCAAAAGATTCCGCTCTGTTGACTGCACTCACTGAAGCAAAAAAAGCGCTTCAGGATTGCGTGTCAGTGATGAGCAACGATCTGGGAGGCTTGAAGCTGATACAGCCAGAGCTTGAGGGTGCGCGCCAAGCCTTGGCAGCGGTTGAGGCGGTGTTTGTTGGTCAGTGATTCTCTGTTTCTATGAAAGCAAAAAGCCCGGCGTCGATTCGGGCTTTTTGCTACTTGAAACATGCACCACCAGTATCACGAAACGGAAGCTTCACACCAACGGAGGTGGCGAGCCTTGAATAGCGGTTCTCAGCAAGTGATTTGCGTGCCAGTTATCGCTTCCAAAGTTTCCATTCCGCCAGTCTGGTGAGTCTTCATCCATTGCTTCGCAGATATATTCCCAGCGCTCGACGAGCCTTTCCCATACCAGAGATACATCTCTCATTTGGGGTAGCAGAATGGCGAACTCAGGCACTTGTTCCAGGAGTAGTCGGCAGCGCCTGAGATCAGAAAGATCGTGAGGATAGTTGCCCTCCTCCAAACCAGGCATTCCTGTAAAACGCTGGAACATGCTTTCGCTACTGGCTCCCCGCTCACCTTCTTCTAGCCAAATAATTGCTTTGTCCGACAAAGGAAAATCCCCACGCAGCTCCTTGGTCAGCAGCTTGCTGGTTGCTCGTGTGTCTGGATCTGCGACCAGTTGTTCCAGGGCAGCAGGCGTGCCAAACACCGTGTTCGCCCCAAGACGTTTGGCCAGCAAAGGAGACATGACAGCGCCTTCTGCAGCCTTGGCCATAACAGCGCATAGTTCGGTGACGGGGATCATCCCGTAGATGATGGTGCATCCATACTTCTCGGCGATCTCATACTTCATTGGGTGTAACTCCAGGTTCAGTGTTTTGCGATTTTTACTCACCACGGGATTTTCCCAAGAAAGCCGAGCATACCCATTGAGCCACCGCCTAATAAGCAGAGCAAAAACAGGGCCTTACGAAGCCCCCTCCGTTGCCCGTCGATGTTTCTGGCCAAGACTGCTCCCAAGGTCGCGCCAGCTAGCATCCAAGCGCCGAAGGAGAGCAACTTCATTTGGAAGTCAGAAATAGCTGCTGAGGCGAATGCGGGAAGCATGGTTTCGGCTGAAGCCAGAGCCACCGGCGTGAGCATGAGGATAAAAACGTGGGCGGTCTTTTTCATTTCGATCAGGGCCGTGGGTTGCCCTACCAGGGAGGGATGCGATTAAGGTACCCCGAAAAAAGACCCCTATTTTCCGCTTTCAGGCGTGATTAGCGTCCGAAATAACTGGCGCGACTTGAAGCTTGGGTTTTCCCGGACATGGGTGAAGCTGAACTCATTGCAAACACGGAGTTTAGCCAAGTGAATCAGCAAGTAGCAGAAGTACTCCCCCTCAGCCGTATCCGCCGCAACCCACAGATCGACCCGCGTAAAGGCCGGAAGAAGTCCGCTTATGAGCAACTGGTACGTTCGATCAGCGCGAAGGGCATCATCCAACCGATTCTGGTCAGGCCTGTAAGCGATGACCCGAACTACGACCATGAGGTGGTGGCTGGGAACCGGCGCTGGACGGCGGCCCATGATGCGGGCCTGATCGAGGTTCCCGCCCTGATCCGCGCTATGAGCGATCAGGAAGCGCGGTTGATCGCTGCTCTGGAGAATCAGGTGCGGGCCGACCTGACGCCAATCGAAGAAGCCCAGTCTGCGGTAGTTTTGCTGGAGGACATGGCCAACGACCATTTGGCGGTGATGAAGGCCTTGGATTGGTCTAGAACCAAGCTCGACAGCCGCCTGCTGCTCGCCCACGCCTGTGATGCGGTGGCCGAGGCCCTGCTGGAGGAGCAGATCAAGATTGGTCATGCTGAATTGCTATGCCGTCTCCCCGCTCCCGATCAAGCGGGCATTCTGTCGAAGATCATCGAGAAGAACTATTCCGTCGAGCAGACCAGGGCGCGCCTGCTGGAGTTGACTCGGGACGTTTCGACTGCACGCTTCGACACCACGGAATGCCGGAGCTGCATCCACAACTCGGGCGCGAATGCCGATTTGTTTGAGGCAAGCCTTGGGGCGTCTCGCTGCCAAAACTCGGTCTGCTGGAACCGGAAAACCGAGCAGCTAATTTCTGTTCGGTTGATCGAGGCGCAGGAGGAGCACGCGGTGGTTCATAGCGAGCTGAATCTCGCCAAGGACTCATACGTGAAGCTCGTCGCACGGGGCGAGGATGGTGTGGGAGAACAACAGGCAGCGGCGTGCGCTACCTGTGCAAGCTTCGGCGCAGTGGTCATGGTGTCGAGGGGGCGCGAAGGCGACGTGATCGGCGGCATGTGCTTCAACAAGCCTTGCCACAAGGAGAAAACCGCCGCGTACAAAACCGCTCTGGCCACCGTAACGAACACAGCGCCAGCCACCGTTGCCGGGGGCGCTGTTGGAGCAGCCCCGGCCAAGCCGAAGGCCGCAAGCGCCAAGCCCACCCAGGTGAAGAAGTCGCTACGCCGTGAAGCCTTCGACCTTTACGCCCGTATGAGCAAGCAAGTCGTGCTCAATGACCGCTCGCTAGCGCTGGCAGTGGCCATCGTCAGCATGTATTTCGAGATGCGCAGCGACCTCAAAAGCGAGCTGCGAGCACAGATGGAAAAGGCCATGGGCGTCACAAGCTCCCTGATGACTACGGCTCGCGCCGATGCCGAGATTCGGCTTGCGCAACTCGGGGAGGAAAAACTCCTCACGTTCATGGGCAGCATGGCTGCCGCCTCGCTATTCCGCACGGATAGCGCTGACGCATTCGAGAAATCCGTGTCCGGTGCTCAGTCGCTCAAATTCATGGAGTACGCCAACGTCGATCCGGCCAAAGGATTCGTGATGAACGAGAGCTACCTCAAAGCTCAGGTTAAGGCGGGCATCATCGAAGACTGCAAGCGTTCAGGCTTTGTCGCCGCCTACAACGAGGCGAAGGGCGAAAAGGCCTTTGAAGGGCTGGCCACCGGCAAAGCAAGCGCTCTGATCGACGCCATCCTGGCTTTCAAAGAGTTCAGTTGGTTGGGTTATTTGCCGCCTGCGTTACAACTATCGGCACAGGGCGGGAAGAACCCCGCTCCCCAGCAATCCGAATCGACCCAAGCCTGACAGGGAACATCATCATGCAATCTACGTTTTTTTCCGTAATGGCTGCTGCATTGGCGGGCACTCAACACCGCGTCAATGTGGCAATCGAAACCGCCTCCGCCGATGCGCTGAAAGTGATGATTACCGCTGACCTCGGCCCTACCCCTGAGAAGGCATCCGAACACGAAGTGCAGCTTCGTGCCGCCATGTGCCGCCCGCTGATCCTGGTAGGGAGTGCTGTTGAAATCGAGGAGGCGCTGATGAAGCGCCTGACACAGCACGTCCAGGCGCTGAACGAGGGTGTAAGCCTGCTGGATGAAATCCGCTCGATTGGTGCCACCGTGCAGGCGAAAGCCGCCGCACCAGCCACTGAGCAGCCTGCAAGGCCTGCCCTTGATGCCGATGCCGATGCCGATGCCGAGGATAGTAACGCTTCTCAGGCAGTTGCTGGTTCGGGCGCGGATAGCAGCTCGGATGAACCCAATCTGGACCTCGCGGCCTCCTTCTAGGAATTGCACTCATGGCACTTGTTGAAATCTCTCTGGCCCGTGTCTTTCGTTACGCCGGACGCGACCTCCCCGACCCGCAGCCAGAAATGCCTGTGACTGACGTGCTCAAACACTATGCCCGTCAGTTCCCGAAGCTCAACGGAGCGAAAATTATCGACCCCATTGTGGAGAATGACAGCTATGTCTACGAGTTCCGAGACGGCGGATTCGGTGCAAAAGGTTGACCCGCTTGAAGTCCTGAAAGCGTGGGAGCGTGGCGAACTGGATCGCCACCTCCCATCCGGTACCGAACCTGATTGTTTAGACCACCAGCAGAGACAAAGGCTATGGAAGTTGCTCTCCTCCCCCGCCAACCCCGGCACTATCGACTTCCAACTGCCGCGTTGACACCTCTTAGCTTGCCGAATGTTGGGCCTGTGATGCGTGAAGCACAGGCCCAACTGTTCAGCCGGGACTATGCAGGGGTGGTCGACCACCAAGCTCATAGCATGCTGTGCCGGGAGGCCTTGGAAGCTGGCCTGGTAGCTGAAAGCTCAATCGAATGGCTTCGGCAGTACCCAAATAGCTACGGGCTGCATCGCCTCACGGTCGAAGTAGTACAGTGCCTTGGTGCGTCCTTTGCCATCAGTGATGAAGGCCTTTTTCCACAGCGCACGAGCCTGCTGAATCGGCTAAATACCCCATACGTCGATCCAGTTGAGACGGCATCCTATGCAATCGCCGCTGTAGAGGCTGGGCTGGTCGGACTTGATGCGCTCGCCCCCCACATCGAGGCAGGCCCTGATGGGGCAGGCAGGATAATGGCGGAGCTGGAGCGCTCGCTGATTGGCCGGGTCAAGCTGCCCACATCCGTTGAGGACGCCTACTCCTTCGGAATCCAGGACGGTCATTTCTTTCTGGAGTCGAGCTGCTTCGCTACTTTCACAGTTCAAGCGCCAGCGAGCCTGGAACTGCGGGTGCTTCTTTTCAAGACACTCGACGCGATGACACGCCATCTGCTGCCGTTCCATACGCCAATGACCTTCCTGGGGCCGCATAGCTACCTCAACCACGGGCTTTCGGAGGCTTTCGAGGAGCTGTCTCCGCGCTTGGCCACACAATCCAGAGACGAACTTTGTGCCTTCCTATTGGACGATTCGGTCGAGCATGAGGATTACATCGCTGAATATCTCTACTGCCATGGCCAAGACGAGGACTCTGTAAACAGCTTGCTTGACGCCATCTATGAGATGGATGAATTGAAACAGATAGCTGGAGCCACCCTTGGCCAGGGAGATCGATTGGAGATCGAGGAGCTGTCCGATCAGGCGCGGCAAATCTGTGAGCGTGATGATGCACACGCCCCGCTGATTCAAGTGCTGCGGGAGGCCTTGCAGCACTGTCTGGAGCAGGACGCCAGTGGGTTGCTCAAGGAGTTCAACCCCCATAATTTGCCAGGCACAGCCGGTGATGGGGTTTCTCTTTTCGAGAGCATTCTGGTTTGCCTGACTAGGGATTTTCCAAATCTAGAGCAGAGTAGTTATGACGGTTTTGACGGCATCGTCGGCGGCTCTGGCTTCCCAGCCATCGGGTTACCGCTGAGTCCTGATCAGTTGCGAACCGTCACCCTGCCAGTTCTAGACACGCTATCGCTGACCCTAGGTCTGTTGCAGCGAATCGCCGACGCTTTAGAGGAATGCGGTAATGCTGAGTGAAAAAGTTTCGAGCAAGGCCATGCTGATACACCACCACAGCCAGACCGGCGTGGTCACTGTCACCAGTCACAGCGTCATTGCGCTGGAGGACGGTAAGGCCGGGTTCACGTTGGGAGCCGGGAGGGCATTTAGTTCCTACGATAAATCCGAACTGGCGGCACTGCTGTTGAATGAAGATGCGGGAGCAGAATTTCTTCCCGAGCATTATCTGTTCAGCTCACGCACTGTCTTGGCGTGGTACCGCCGCCCTGGCCTGCACGATATTCCTATCCTGGGCGAGCGCATACGCGCCCCGCTGCCGGGCTTGATCTTCATCGCTGCGGCAAACCAATCCTTCCGTTGCTTTGCGTTCAAGGGCAATCAGCGCCCGACGCCGGAGACAGAACTCTTCTATGCCCCGCTGGGGAATGTGTACAAAGGCGGAACCTTCTGCACTGGTAGCGGCAATGTTCCTCGCGATGTGCAACGTGAGAACATCCCAGCCTGGGAGAATTTCGTTCTGGAGAGCGACAACACCCACAGCGGCACGGTTGAGCCGGTGGCGGGTTGCCGCTCGTTTGAGGCCCTGAAAGAATTTTACCGAGCGCTGAGCGAGAAGGGATCGAACCGGTTCCCAGCCTCGAAACTGGTTTCAGCAGGGTCATACAGTGGCCCGCTAACGCTAGCGCAAGCTATCAAAGGGGGTGCGTGATGAGCGTTCATCCGATCACCGCTCACCAATCCCCTATCTATAAGACGCCTGCATCGTGGGTTGAACGCGCCCCGCGCATTGTGGTTATCGGGGCTGGGGGCAATGGCAGCGAGGTGGTTGATGCGTTGGCCAGCTTCCACCATGCGCTTCGCTCCCTCGGCCATCCAGAGGGCCTTGAGGTGGCGGTGATTGACGATGCCATCGTGCGCGAGCCGAACCTTGTACGTCAGCGTTTCTGGCCGTGCGACCTGGGCCAATTCAAAGCAATCAGCTTGGTGAATCGCTATAACCTCATGCTGGGTACGTCTTGGGAGGCGCTGCCCTTCCGATTTCCAAGCCGCGAGACGGTAGAGACGATGCGCGCCGCCGACCTGATCATTTCCGCTGTTGACCTTTCTTCGGCACGCCGTGCAATTGCCAGCAGTTCAGTGCTTTCCAAGCACTGCATGTGGCTCGACCTCGGCAACGAGGCTCGACATGGGCAGGTTGTGTTCGGGGCTGCGCATAAGGACAGGCGGGGCCTCTACCCCAACGTCATGGACGCTTACCCTGAAATCGAAACACTCGAAGATGACACCAAAAAGTCCTGCTCGGTTGCGGAAGCCATAAGGTCGCAGGACTGTTTGGTCAACCGTGCGGTCACGACTGCGGGAATGAGCATTGTGTGGGAGTTGCTACGGACGGGCGAAACCGATAAGCACTGGATCACAGTAGATCTGGCGTCCGGCTGCCAGAACGCCTTTCCGTTCCCTACTGTTCCCAAGTGCGCCTGACTCAGCCACTTCCACCTTCGCATTGATCCAGCCGCTGCTCCATCTGCGATATCAGGTCAGCGGCTTTAACTTCGAGGGCTTTGGACAATCTCATTATCAGCGGAAGGGTGGGTAGGCTTTCGCCCCGCTCGATTTTTCCCAGATGTGCGCGCTCAACCCCAGCCAGGAGAGCAAGTTTCTCCTGGGCCAGGCCCGATTTTAGGCGTTCTTCGCGCACGACATTACCAAAAGCTCCTGCCACCTGAGGGTCAAAGCTTGATGTTCCTGCCGGTCGCCCGCGTGTAGGTGGTCGCTTCTCCATAGACAGAAGCGTTATCGGCAGGAACAATTAAAACCACGTTTAAGAATACTCGCTTCGCTACTGACGCTATGCCCAGAGGGCCAGCGTAGCGGTTTATTTGCACTCTCCCCTGGTTAGGACTACCAAATATGACTCACATTGACCCCTCCGTACCCCAGCATTTGGCCGAGCTTTACCAGGAACTCAACGCATCGAGAGCTTCCTTACTGGCACTGATCGAGGCCGAGGGTTCAGGCATCCATCGGCGAACTGTGGATCAGCTCGACCGCATGATCGCAGAGATATTTTTTCCACTGGAGTCCGTTGTTTACAGCGAGGAGGCTATTTCTTCCCCGGATAATGCTGAGGCTGTAACCCCGGCGGGGTATGCGTGGCAGGTAACCGGCCGCAATGGCGATGTGAGGACGCTCCGCTGTGCCGAAACGGAGCAGGAAATTTCCATCTCAATTGAGCAAGCGATTACAGACTTCGCCTTGGTGCCATATCAGCTGCCGGAAGCCTATCTCTCTGACCTGGATCGCACTCCGTTGCAACTAGAGAAAAAGTATGCGCTCAGTGGAAACGACCACCCTTTCCTGACCAACTACCAGTGGCTTCAAGCAGTGCGAAGCAACCAGACACAGCTTGGATACTGGCAGTGGGTATTGGCAGAGCTTTCGACACTGCACCACAACTCACGCCTCTGACGCTCTGTCTGTGAATACCGCGTCGGTCTGCCCACCTTAGGCATGGCGCAGGCTTTAAGGCTCTGCCAGACGCTGTGCCCTCGCCGCTACGCCTCTCCAAGCAGTGTGGAATAATGCGCCCCATGAGTTGGGATATCTGCGCTGCGCGCTATCTTGGCTGAAAGCAAATTAAGGGAGCGCGGTATATGTTGGGAGCTGCATTTATGGCCGATGTTTACGGCCTTTTTTATTGGCTGTTGATTCTACTGGCCATCTTCGCAGGCCTCGCCTGGCTGTGGATGTTCGTGGATCACCTGGACATCCGCAAAGGTTGGCAAGCTCTGGTTGTGTGTGCTGTGACGATCGGTCTTGTGCATGTAGTTGGAGGGCAAGCTGATCACTATCGAGCAATCGTAGCGGCTGCTGGAACAGGCCTACAGCCAGGCGACGGTCTCGGCATGTTCATCATGCTCTTCATAGGGGCCGGGCTATTGGTGGGCCCGCTCGCGCTGCTTTTTTCAGGTAACAGCGGCAAAAGAGAAGGCAATGGGTGACCGAGCAGGCACCCGCCGCTGAATCTTGATCTCTACCCACAAGATGGTAGATCCACCAAAATCGCTAAGGCATCAATCATCATGCTCTATATCCTCCTATGCTCCGTTGTTCTTCTGATCGTGGTCATTGGTACCGTTGCTCGCGCTACGCTGGCTTTGGTCTCCCCCAGCCCTGGGCAACGCCTACAGCAAATGGTGCTGGTGCTCGTGTCCTACGCGGTGGGCATGGCCTACTGCGCACCATTGCTTTACCTATTCTTTGGCCCAGATGGCGCTCCGGGAAAAACTCTCGGCGTCGATAATGCGCGGCTAACTGTCTACCTGCTTTTCGCCGCCTCTGTGGCCCTCCTCTTCTACATCCCCTTACTGTGGAAAATAGCTGCTAAATCCAGAGGATTTTGGCCGATGGGCCAGCTCACACTGGTTGCTCTCGCATGCTTCGTAGGGGGTAAATCTGCATACGACCATCTGACGTTTTTCAACACCGATCAGGCAGGATGGGCGGATATTGCGCTCATGAAGGAAATCGGAGAAATAACTGATATGCCTGGCTGCACCAGCCCGGTTGCCTTTGTTCGGTTCCAGTCTTCCGGCCCCTTTGAGTACCGCTGCCCAGGGTTGATCGTTTTCAATCGGCTGTCATCACAACCTTTCGGGCCATGGCCGCACAACGATAGCGGTTCCAGTCAGCAGCTCGCAGATGTGATCTTGAAGATCAAAAGCGAAGCGAAAGTGCCGGATGAATTTCCAGAAAAGCCCACTCACCAATGAGTACGAAAACTCGCAAGTCAAAGCCAGTACCGCCGGCGGCAATGCCCATTGAGTGGCCACGGGCCGACCCAGGCGAGCTGGCCAACTTTGACCCGGCGTCGAAGATCTGCAACATGAATTGCGGCCCGCACAAGAACGATCCGCGCACCCGCGCTGAGCGATTATTTCTGTGTGATGACTGCTAATAATCTGTGTGACGAATATACGGAGACGAAAACATTGGCCTGGATCAAGACTAAAGACCTCATGCCCACTCCAGGGATGCAAGTGCAATGCAAACTCAGGCATTGCAGTAGTGGCAATATCCAGCAGCATCTTTTAGTCCACGTGGCAGAGGACGATTGTTCCTGGCGAACTGCCGGCGACCTTTGCGAAGTGAGCTATGACTGGGACGTAATCGAGTGGGAGTCTACCTAGCGATATGCCCAGCGCTAGATTGCAGGCCCCATCACCAAGAGTTGAGACGACATGACCGAATTAGAACAAGCCATCATTGATTGTGCCCAATTGCACCTCTCTCAGTTGAAAGGTGCGCTTATCCTGCCCAATGGCCCCGAACGTAGCGACGGTTTTACCTCGGCCTGGTGGCAGCTGACCGGCCTCGCTCAGCTCGCCGAGTTCCATAGCGGGCTTAGCCAGTCCGCCCGCGATCAGTTGCGCGCTATAGACCGTGAGGCCGCCCAGGCCGTCAGCAGCAACCGCGAATCGTCCGGTACCGCCCAGTTTGCCGACAACATCGCCGCCACGCTGGCCGACCCCACCACCTCGAACTGGCTCAAGCAGAGCCTCAACGATGCCTTGGCACGGGATAGCGTTGACGCCGCCAATGACGCAGAACTCCTCTTCGAGCTGCTGGCCCATCGTAGCGATGAAGAGTTGCGCGCCTCCGCGCACGCTGCCGGCATACCGGAAACGACCATGGCTGTTCGCTTTGCGAACGGTCGAGCTGACACGCTGGACGTGTCCCAGGCCCGGCACACGATCATTACTGGCGATAACTGACAGGAGGTCCAGCATGGTGAAGGTTCGTATTCACCTCACCCCGTCTAACCGGCAGTCGAGCCATCCATTTGCCATCCCGCTTCCAGCGGGCTTTTGCGGTACCGACACGGAGGAGTGCCAATATGGCCAGTGAGTCCCCTTTTCTGAAACACCGAGAAATCCTGCTCCACCAATCCTATAGCGCCGCCGGCGCGCTCCAAGATTTTGCCCTGAGCTGCTACAACGGCCAGCTCGGGCAGTTCCGGGGCGACGCCCTAGCCAACTTCGACCAACAGCACTTCGCAATTTTTGTCGAGATGGCCACCTACTATCACCAGCATCGCGAGAACGACCCCCATCTGCTCGAGGTCGGTGCGGCCATCTGGGCGGATCGCCGTGAGCGCGGCCGCAAGCACTTGGCAGAGCTAGCCGAGCACCGCGCAATCAACCCAAAAGAGTACCCGGACGGCTCGGAGCGAGATTATTTCGACCAGCTGGATTGGTTGAACCGGCAGACTGAACGGATGAAAGCGAAGGGCTGGATCGACGAATAAGACTGAATGGAGACCAAGATGGCAAACGTACCCAGCGAGTTGATGCGGCAACAAGATGACCCTGTGTGGTTCGTGGAGGAGCGCCAGCTGAATGGCGATTGGATCGCCGTCGACCGAGCTGATGACCAGGCGGAAGCTGAAGCGAAGTTGGCCCATGCAGAGAACCATCTCCCAGGCACGTACCGTCTGAATCGGTCTGATTGGTAAGGCCTGGCCCGAAAGAGCTATCCCATCCAGGAGAAGCGTTGCCGAGCGGCAGCCGATCGTTCTGTGTTTCCTGTAGAAAATTTCTCCTCGGTTTCCTCCTGTCGCAGGGGGGAGCCACCTCTACCACCCATCACTTGGGATTCTCCGTTGCCGCCGTAGGCTGAGTCTGTAGGCACCAGGTAGGTGCTCAGAGGACAGCCAATGCACCCGTTAATCTCCCGAGCACACCAGTTCGACGACCAGGTAGTTATCCCAGCACTGGGCCAGCAGCTCTCCCTGCTCGGGTTCGAGCCTGAGCCTGCTGTGCTGGCAGAAGGAACCTATTTTGATGCACCGACAGTGGATCTGGACAGCTACGACCACGTTGTGGTCTGTGTGTCTGGTAAGGACAGCATCGCTTGCCTGCTGGCGCTGATCGAGCAGGGTGTGGATCTGCGTCGCGTCGAACTCTGGCACCACCGCGTTGATGGTGCCGAGGGGAGCACACTCATGGACTGGACATTCAATGACAGTTTCATCGAGAAGTTCGCAGCAGCGTTCAATTTACCTGTCTATTTTTCCTGGTTGCAGGGTGGGATCGAGGGCGAAATGCTCAAGATGGACGCCTACTCCAAACCGCACATGGTCGAAACTCCAGGCGGAATCATTTGCTTGGATCGTGATACCAGCCGGACATCACCAGCGACCCGTCGCCGGTTTCCTCAGCAAAGCGCCAGCCTGGCAACGCGCTGGTGTAGTTCCGCGGCCAAGATCGACGTAGGACGCAGGGCCATCACCAATCAGGAGCGCTTCCTCGGGACCAAGACCTTGTTCGTCACTGGCGAGCGCCGTGCCGAGTCGAGCAACCGCAGCAAGTACAACCAGCTGGAACCTCACGCCGTCGACCGGCGTAAGGGTCGCCTCGGTCGGCACGTAGATGCTTGGCGACCGGTGCTGCACTACAGCGAAGAACAGGTTTGGGAGCTGCTTGCTCGCCACCGGGTGGAGGCACCTGTCCCCTACCGCTTGGGGTGGGGGCGTTTTAGCTGCATGACTTGCATTTACAACTCACCGAAGGTCTGGGCCACCATCCGCAAGTACTTCCCTGAGCGGGTCACCCCGATAGCCGGTTACGAGGACGAGTTCGGCTGCACTATCAGCCGGCAGAAAATCAACGTGGTGGATCTGTCGGCGACTGCGGAAGCGTTTGATATCACTGATATGGACGCACTTGCCCAGGCGCGCCAGCGCGAGTACGTGCTGCCGATCTTCACGCCAGAGGGGAAAACCTGGCAGTTGCCATCAGGAGCCTTCGTGACCGAAGGCTGCGGCTCGGTGTAGATAATTCCTCCCTGGTTTTCTCCTGAAACAAGGGCTCGCCGCAGTTCCTTGGGATTTCAGAAGGCTGCCGTATCTTGAATCCATCAGCTCCAGTGAGGAGCCGGATTCAAGCACGGAGCTTGTCATGCAGCTGTTCGATGTAGATCTGTTCTCTTCCGCTGGTGTCCAAGAGATGCCTGCCAATGTTGTTCGCGGGCCTGAGAAGACCCTGGCCGAGAAGATTGCCGGGGCTGTCGAGGCCGTGAAGCGGGTCGTGCGCGCCGGCAAACAGCCAGTTGTGGCCTGGAGTGGCGGGAAGGACTCGAGTGTCACTCTGAACATCGCGTTCACTGCAATTCGCGAGCTGGCCACCGAAGGTTTCCCGGTGCCGACCTTGAACGTCATGCACTCCGACACCCGCATGGAAAACCCGGTAATCCATTGCTACAACCAGAGCCAGATGCAGCAAATGCAGGCCTACGCGAAGGCTGCCGGCATCGAGATGAAGGTGTGGGTAGCAAAGCCGGGCCTGAGCAATGACTACCTGGTGAGCTTGGTCGGCGGGCGCATTATCGCCAGCGTTGGCTCCAACGCTAAATGCCAGCAAATGACCAAAGCAGATCCGCTGAAACGAGTGAAGAAGGCAATTCTCCGGGATGTCTCGGCTCGCCTCGGCCGCAAGTGTACTGACGACGATATTGTTTCGCTGATCGGTACACGGTTCGATGAATCGGTGCAGCGCGAGCGGAAAATGTCAGCGCGCGGCGAGAGCGCCTTTGAGGCGGTAAATCTCGCCGCCGACGCAGGCGGGCACGACTGGGTACTCAGCCCTATCGCTGAAATGACCACCATGGACGTGTTCAGCTACATCGGCCAGGTGATCGCCGGCCGGATTGAGTGCTACGACCGCTTCAACCAGCTGGTTGAGATTTACCGCGACATGAATGGCGGGGACTGCATGGTGAACGTCTACCTGGCAGGGAGACAGTCCGAGCGCCCCGCGTGCGGCCATCGTACAGGCTGCTGGTCATGTACCCGCGTCTCTCGAGACTCGTCGGCCGAGAGCATGATTGCCAAGGAAGGCGGCGAGTACGACTGGCTCAAGCCCCTGAACGACTTGCGGAACTACATCAAGGCCCGCCACTTCGATCCGAGCGCTCGATGCTGGCTGGCACGCACGATTGATAAGGAAACGGGGACGATAAAAATCGCTCCGAATTCCTACTCCCCGGCATTCACCAAAGAGCTGTTGGGAATCATGCTCACGATCCAGCTCGACGAATTCGACGCCGCCCAGCAAGCCGGTATCAAACCGCGCTTCACGCTCCTGGATATCGAACAACTGCTGGCAGTCGAAGCGCTTTGGGGTCGGTATGGATACCAAAAGCCGTTTACCGCAATGAGAGTGTTCCTGGAGGTCTACGAGCAAGGTGTTCGCTATGAAATCCCAGATATCGCGGCGCTTCCAAAGTACACAGAAGCAGATCTGCGATACCCCGAGGTCGAGGTGCCGTTCTGTGATGATCAGTACCAGGGAATGTTCAACGGCCTGCGCAGTATTTCCCATGCTGCTGCCGATGCTGAGTTCCTGACCACAACACGCAGTGGCATGGTGGTCATGGACGTGGTGACCAGCAGCGGATTCGAGATCGATCGCGAAGGTGCAGAGCTGTTCGTAAACTTCGAGCTGGATAACGCCCTGTCCCGCGTGACCTTCGACCAGGCTCCGACTGCGGGGCTGCATTACCTGATGGGGTTGGGAACCATCGCGATCTACAAGGGTGACCATGGCGACTGGGATCGGATGATGCGGATGTCCAACCAGATATTCAGAAGCGATCTTCAGCCCATCCTGCATGACCGCGCTGCGCTGATAGCCCGACTGGGCGGTGACTCACTGGGCCAGATCGATCTGTTCTGAAATGTCTTGCTAGGGTCTCTCGACCACGGCCAGCCGATCCGCTGGGTAACGCCGCATGAAATCCGCACTCGTATCTACAGAAGCTTCTAGCCAATCGCGGTACAGCCCTCGGGGTAGAATGACCACCATCCGCTTTTCATCCTCAGGTCGGTGATAGTCGCGCATAAAGGCATGGCTGTCGGCGTTTACTGTCAGCATGGTGTAAGAGTGCAGCACCTGAGATGTGCCGGGGGCGCACCATTCTTCCCATAGCCCCGCGATGCCCATCACTTCGCCGTCTACTCGGGCAATCCGGGTTGGGACTGCCCTCCCCGACCGCCAGTCCGGCTCATAGATGGCAGCCGCGGGGATGATGCAGTGTTGAGCACGGTGCCAGGCATTGCGAAAAGACGGCTTCTCGCCCACCGTTTCCGAGCGCGCGTTATAGGTGCGCCTGGCGATTTTCGTATCTTTGCTCCAACTGGGTATCAGCCCAAAAGACCCCATCAACGCCTCAAGGCCTCCCTCGCCACCCTTGACTTCATCTGAGTTCATCGAGCGGCGTAGAAATGGACCTATGTAGCCAGGCCACAGATCCAGTTTCCCTTGAGCCGCCTCAACACCAAACGTGGCGGCAAGCTGGCTTGGTGTCGGTCCCTCGTAGTGACTGCACATTGGTTGGACTCTCTCTGATCGGGGATCTTGAAGCAGCCCCATAGCTCGCATTTCTTAGTAGCAATGGCGGCCGGGCCTGATTTTCGCTCATAAGGTGTTGATTCTCCCGCATACGGAAAGATCCACCTTTCGTCCAGATGGCTCTAGCGGCGCCGAACAGCGTGCATTACTGTACATAAATACAGTAAAACATGGTGCCCAATGAACTCGCTCACCCCTTACCCACTCGCTGCCTCAAATCAGCTGCTGCAAGTCCTGGCCGGCTGCGCAGCGGGCGGATTCCCCAGCCCAGCCGCTGACTATTATGAACCCCCTCTATCCTTGGATGAGCGGCTGAACATTCGCGCTCCTCATGTCTGGCTGGTCCAGGTAGAAGGTGACAGCATGCGCGACGCCGGCATTTACGATGGCGGTTTATTGGTAGTGGACCGCTCGATCACACCCATCGCTGGGCATATCGTACTGGCCTACGTTGACAATCAACCACTAGTAAAGCGGTTGGCACGGTCCCCGGCCGGTTGGTTGCTGGAATCGGCTAACCCCGATTACAAGACAATAACGCCCGATGAGTACGGCACGATCGAGGTGTTTGGCGTCGTGACGTGGGATCTCACTCCTCATGCACAGTGATTCTCGCCCGATCTTCGGCCTAGTCGATGTCAACTCATTCTATTGCAGCTGTGAACGAATTTTCCGGCCTGAGTTACGGCAGCGTCCGGTTGTGGTTTTGTCCAATTCGGACGGGTGCATTGTGGCGCGCACGAATGAGGCGAAGGCGCTTGGTTTGAAGATGGGAGATCCGTATTTCAAAGTCCGGACGTTTCTAGAACGTCATGGAGTCGCAGTGTTCAGCAGCAACTACACGCTTTATGGAGAATTGAGCCATCGTGTCGCCATCGCCATCGCCTCGTTGGCACCTTCCGTGGAGGTTTACAGCATCGATGAAAGTTTTGTTCGGCTCGACGGGCTGCCGGAGCCGATTCTCAACGCTGGTCGGGCTATTCAGGCCCGTGTGCTGGAATGGACAGCTTTGCCTGTAGGCGTGGGCATTGGTTACACGAAGACCCTGGCCAAAGCCGCGCAACACGCCTCGAAGGTCTGGCGTGAGAAAACTGGCGGCGTTGTCGATCTGCGGAAGCCTGAGGCGGTCGAATGGCTGCTCCGTCGAATGCCGGTAGATGAAGTTTGGGGAATCGGCCGCCGCATGCGCGACCACCTGGCCAGTGATGGCATTACCACCGCCTGGGAGCTGTCGCAAGCAGATGCGCGAGCGATGGGACGCAAATACAGCGTGGTACTCGAGAAAACGATCCGGGAGTTGGGCGGCGAATCTTGCATGGACCTGGAGCACGCAGAGCCGACGAAGCAGTCGATATGCACAAGTAAGATGTTTGGCCAGCGGGTACAAACGATAGAAGGGCTTGGGCAGGCCCTGGCGACTTACATTCATCGTGCCACAGAGAAACTACGCAAGCAGCGTTCGCTATGTGGTGCGTTACGGATTGGAATTCAGACGTCATTTCATGGCGACGGACCGAAGTACGCCAATGCATCGACAGTGGTACCTGAGTATCCAACCGATGATGTGCGCCAGCTTACGCGGTGTGCTCTGCGTGCGCTGGAAGGAATTTATAGGTCTGGATACGCATACAGTAAAGCAGAGGTTCTGCTGATGGATCTGCGCCAGCGCGGGGAGTTCACACAGGATCTTTTCAGTCCGAGCCAACCAGAACGCTCCGACGCCCTCATGGCCACCATGGACAGAATCAACCGAAGGTGGGGTCATGACTGCCTCCGGACAGCAGCTGTACCGAAGGCGCCAGAGTGGGCAATGAAGCGTGCCCTTCTCAGCCCAAGCTACATGACTGATTGGGATCAGCTTTGGCGGGTGTATTGCAAATAAAACTGTAACGCCCACGCAGGCGCATCCGGTTTGCCGATTGCCGATGATATCTATGGAGTTGCCTGAGCTTTCGCTGCGGTGGACATATCAGACGCCCAGTCCCGGAGATAACCAGGAACGATGAGCTTGTGACGAGCTCTCGATCCCCCGGTGTAAAGGGCTGCAAAAGCCCTGCTCGCGGCAACACGGTCACCAGGCCCGACTTGACTGAGCAAGTCTGGCGCAAGCATCACGGCGTCGATCTCGGAATTGCGGGCATCCATGACCCGTCCGAGCTGGAGCGCGGCTGTCCCAGATGTATCGAGGTTGAGTAACGATGCCTCGAACTCTGATGAGCTATAGCCCTTGCTGAGCATCCGGTCGATGCGCTGAAAGCTACTATTTTTGCTGCCCATATCAGCCCGAAGATCATCCCAGTTGGTGTACCTGAAGAGCGCGCTGTGGGTTGGCCGTACCTGATCATGGAACAGGCCAATGCAGTCGAGAATGAACCGGCGGAATGTGTTGATTGCTCCAGGTAGCAAGCTGAAGCTCGCGCCAGCGCTGCCCAGGCGCTGAAACCACTCGAATAATCCCCACTCGGAATCAACCAGTATCGTTACGGCCCCGGTGGGAACATCTGGCTTGTCGTAGTAGACAACCTTTGTCTCGATGCCGTTGTTGCCCTCGAGCGAAGCCAATTTCAGTATCGGATGTTTTTCGATGAGGGGGTTTATGACTCCCTCGATCTGCCGGCCGGCGCGAATGGAGTGGGTAATCTCGTGCTTGCGGAGTGTGCTAGCCCGTTGGTAGTAGCTCCCATCCAGGCGCTGGCATGCGTCACCCAGGGTAATCACGGGTTGGCTACAGCGGTCGAGAAATACCGAAAGTGGCCAGCTCAGGTCGTGCGCTTCGTCGACAATGATGTGGGTGAACTCCAGGCCTATGACCGCCTCATGAAGAAGGGTCATGTGCTTGATTCGGTGATACCCGCGAAGCGGGAGCTGAAGGCGCGGATCGGTTGGTTCGATGGTCTGATCCCACAGCCTTTGCGCATACCCCACCAGCACCGAGCGATCTACGACCTCGAGGGCAAGCCCCTTTGGGATGTGCTGCTCTGCTAAAGCAAGGTCAGTGCTGCTGCAAAAAGAAGCAACCATTCTGGCGCAGGCCGTCGCTACTTGGGCAGGGCTGAGCCTACCGATCGACCCGAAGCCTAACCGGGAAGCGATGTCTTCCGGGGTAACCTGGTGCCGAGCGGATGCCCGTTTGCCAGGCCTGTAGTAACCGACACTTCGCTCAAGCACATGATTGGCAAGATCTCCGAACGTCATTCCTCTTACGTTCGCGGCTCCGATTCGCTGCATCAGGGCCTGGAGCTGAACCGCGGTGAACGCCAGCACGAGTGGTCGACATGATGAAAGCGAGCCCACCAAGCGTTCGATCATGTGGGTTTTGCCGGTACCAGCCAGGCCCTGGATATGAATGCTCTCATCAGGTTCGGCGTGAATAACGCGAAACGTCCGGCTCTGCTGATTCGACAGAGAAATTGTTTTTCCCGATGGGGTATCGAACGAATGCTTGAGCGGGTTGAGCTTTTGGGTGTGCGCCGAACAGAAGTTGAAGTCCCAGTGGCCACCACTCAGGAATTGCTTCGCGTCAAGCGCCTCCTGATCTAGGAAGCGAAGCCGCAGCCGAGGCATAAGCGCCAGCCCTCGCTCAAACAACTCTCGCTTGAATCGGCCGGCAATAAGGCTAGAAAACGTACCAGGTGGATGCGTTTGGCTCAGTTCCGTGCCGACTGAGATCAACTCGGCCAGAGCCTTCTCGACGAGCATTTCACTTTTCGGCTTTCCGTCCAGGGCCGGTAAATTCTGGATGACAGCCACCGACGCCACTTGGGCCACGTCCCATTGCCCCAGCAGGACACGGGCAGAACCGCTCGGATCAACCAAGGTATCGGCCTGTGAAGCCAGCAGTGGGATGTAAAGAACCGGGTCGGTCACGCTTTCTTCTCGTGGAATGCACATTGTCGACCACCAGCGTTAGCGCCGGCGGCAGGGCTCAGCTACCCAGTGTATGCCAGGCCAGCCGGAGATCACACTTTCTCGCCAGCGGTATCAATTCAGCTGGTAGCACACGCAAGCAGGCGAGATACAGGCGCTCAAGTTGCTCGGGATATGCTGAGTCACCTGAGCGAGTCAAGACGGTGCATAGAAACCACAAAAACTAATGCAGCACAGCTAATCACCAGCATAATTTTGCCTGCGTATAAAAAAGCCCCACTGACGCCACCGTTGAAAATCTCGTTAGTTACGATCACAACTAAGCCAGCGAAAAAAACACAAACAAAAGCAATGGCGACGGAAAAAAACTTCGTACTCATCAGAGCTCTTCCTCTAAAACAGCACTCGCGGCGCAAACGATGAGCGGACGCCAAAACTGAATCCCTCTACGTCCTCGGCCCCGCATTGACGGCTGGGATTGGGTACTGCCAGTGATATTTCCAACCAATTTTATCCCGCTGACTTCGATCCAAGTTCTTTTGACCTGATCAAGGTTTCCAAATTGGGCACAACATTGACGTCTAGGTGATCCTTCATTCGCTGGCTTAGATGGTGCTGGTTAGGAATATCAATGCCCTCTTGACTCGCCCATTCCCGCAAAACGCCCAGCAGCACCATGCTGACGGTATGACCATCCTCCATATACTGGAGCAGAAAAGCCTTCAGCCTATTCCGCCCCTCATCAGAATGCAGGTCATAACCTCCGGGCACATCATGTAGCCGATGCGCAATCACGTTGCGGTTCTGGAGGTATCGATCCAACTTGTCGTCGAAGGTGGGGTGCAGATCAACCCGCTTCCGCAGCGCCTTTAGCATTTGTCCCAGTGTTGCTTTTGAGTGTCGCTCAAGAAGGATGTGAAGCTGTTCGATAGTTTGCAGTGGCTCGCCATGCAAAGGAAACGTTAGGCAAGTGCTCAACAGGTGCTCAACACCCTGCCCCGCGATCACCGCAAGGCCCAGTGTCTTCAGCACATCGTCCTGTACAGGCTTGTACCCTGATTGCGCTTCATCTTTCATGATTTTGTCAGTCCTGAGAGCGCTCTAGGGAGCATGTTCGCTGCCGATTTTGCAACGCGCGAGAAGAGCGTTGATACGGGCTTGTAGCTCAGGGTCCGCTGCGGCTGCCTCACGCAGTGAGGGCATTTGCTCCATGACCAGTTCAGCTGCATTCTCTCCAAACTCCTCGATCAGCCTCTCCAGGTTCCCAACCGTCTCTTTGGGGGCGATGGACTCGCGACTGGTGTTGGCGATGAGTGAAGATAATGTGAAGGCCTCGTCGTCGAGTTGCAGCACCCGAATCGGGATGATATCTATCCCCAACTTCTTAGCCGCAAGCCACCGAACCAAACCTCCTCCAGGAACTATTTCATAGCGTTTGCCCACCTTCCGAATGAGGATGGGCTCTAGAATACCCATCTCTTTGATACTGGTAGCCATGGCATCCACCTGGCTTTGGTCGGGTTGCCTCACCGGGTCGCTTGTAGGCGTGATTTTGCTGGTTTGGATTACGGTTGGAGTGTTCATCAATTTTCCCTTCAGCTCTGAAAACCGCGGCCCAGTTCGTCGGGGGCTTGGCGATACCGCGATTTTTCTAGCGGAAATTTCCTGTCGACTAATTCTTCGAGGGCATAACGCTGGTGATGAAAGCCGCGCCCTTCAGCACATCGGTCCAGATGCGAAGGGTTTCGACGGATTCAGGCCTGGCCAGAATCTCGGCGCGCTGAGTGTCCAGGCTGCGCTGCAACTCCTCCAGCTTCTGCGCTGGTGACACATCTAGGTCCAAGCTCAGGTAGTCCTGCAGGGCCGAGTGGATATCAGATAACAAGCTGGACACCCGACTGCGATGCCATTGCGCGGTCGTGTGGTTGGCCCAACGCGGCGCCTCCTCTTGCATTGATCTGCGCAACGTCAGGTGGCTCGGCAAATAGACGGCATCCCCCAACACCACCTGAACAACAAGGTGCAGTTCCAGTATCCGCAACTGCTCGGCCACTGTATCGCTGGGTAAGGAGAAGCGAGCTTTAACAAGTTGCCCGGCTTCCCGCGTCCACTGCTGGCGTTTTTTGGCCCTGGCTTTCTCAGCGCGGTCTTTGCGTTCCTTGGCATGCTCGACGTTGTACTTGACCGAATCCAAAAGCGCTGCGGCGTTGGTCAGCAACTCCCGTTGCTCGTGAGAAAGTTTCCCGCCAAGGCGTCCAAGCAGTGAATTGTTCTGCGTAAACGCACGCAGCTCGCGGGCGGCGGTGGTAAGGCCCGTCTGCACACTGCGCATTTCCTTGGCGCTGAAGTACGTGCCAACTTCCATCACCACGTCCGCGGTAATGCCCGTCGCCTTGGTCAGCTCATCACGTTGATTTGCCATGATTATTTTCCATCTATGCTGGACTAAGGATGCGATAGGCGATGCCAGGAACAGCTATTGGGACAGCCAGCGCATAAAGCCAGGGAGAAATCGCACCGCCGAACAGCGCCGATCCTAGCAGGGCGTGCCCGAGAGCAAAAATCAGCATCCCGCCGATACCGCCTCGATAGACGCCGACAAAACTGATAAACACAGCCGCGCCAGCCGCTACTGAAAGCGGGATGTTGGCCATTGCAAGGGGGTTTGCACCAGCGCCAAAGATCAAGGCCCCCAACATGATCGAAAGCAGAGAAGCTGCCCTGAGAGGCATATCCCAGCTACCAGATCCATCGCTTTTAAGATTGTTATTTTGTGTGTTCACTCGGTCCCTTCCGTAGTAATCAGTTGAAGAAGCCCTCGGCCTCCAGCTCTTTGTACTGCTGCTCAAGAATCCAACCTCGAATCTGCTCAGCAGACAACCTGCCAGGTGAAACCTGCAAATCTTTGGATGCAGCCTCGCGGCTTGCTTCAATCTCTGCCTCTTCGGCCAACTCGATCAGCAACTCATCTTCTTCGGTGCGACTCCGGCCAACGGCGATCCTTGAAAAGTCGTACTTATTGGCGCAGCGGCGGCAGAACAGCAAGGCCACCTTCGCATTCTCGACTTCGACCTCCGCTATTTCACCTCGAAGACCACGCCATGTCTCGGTTGCCACCGTAATGGTTACCGTCGATTGCCCGTCAGTAATCCAGGCATTGCACCGCGAGCAATTCGTGATGACGTGCTTGATAGGGGTAACGGTCGCGGTCACGGAACTCTCCTACTTAGTGCTCAGTTCTGGCCATCAGATTGAGCCTTTGAACTTTTCCCCAAGTAAACACTGACCAGGACCACATACCAAAATGCAAGAACGAGCCAAGCTCCCCAATGCCAGCGGCGCGGATCTGGATGAACGTCAAATGCGAAATAGGCGTAAACCAACGCGGTGATCGCGACCAAATTTCGGAACAAGCTAGCTACGGTCGTCATGTGTCTTTTCCAGTGCAGGTGGCCAGGATAACGGCAATTCGCACAACCCCAACTCAATGAGACGAGTTTCCCATACCTCTCGAAGATGTGACCGCATCAATGCGGTGTCGCCACATCCGCAATGACATGGCCATCGGCGAACGCCAGATCCAGCTTACCTGCATCGCGAGCCTGCTCGGCGCTGCTGATGATCACCCCACCAGGGCCACGGATTAAGGCAAAGCCTCGCCCGAGCAGTGCAAGCGGGTTTGTCTTGTCGTAGACCGTGGATGCAAGCTCCAGGCGCGCAGTTTCCTTGGTGATCAGCGCCATACTCAGGGAAGCCACCCGAGAGGCCGCAAAAAACGCCCTTTGGCGCTCAGCTACACACAGGCCAGCCCCGAGCCTTGAAAATCGATCCTGCGCGAGCTGGAGGGCCATGTGCTGCTGACTGAGGAGGCGGTTCCGGCCTTTGTCGAGACTGCTTTGCTGTTGCAACAGTTGCCGCTGCTCCCTATGGAGCGTTTCCGTCACCCGCCGGCTGAAGGTGCTCCAGGCGCGATCCAGATGCGGTGCTTGCCCAGACACCAGGCGCAAGATCATGCCGTTGGCCCGCTCGACCTGAGCCCGAGCAGTTGAGGCCTCAGACATGAGCGCTGTTTTGATGAACCCTATAACCTTCGATGGTGTGTCGAACCGGCGGTGTGCCACGAGGTCAAGCACGCATTCGTCGATCTCGTGCCCAATGCCGGTGAATACCGGAACAGGCAACCGGCAGACCCAAGCCGCAAGGTTCGCGTCGTTGAGCCAGGCCAGATCGCTTTTCGCCCCTCCCCCGCGGATGATGCATACGGCGTCGAAAGGCTGCTGTTGATGTTGCTCATGAACCGTCCGCAACGCAGAGCGGATGCTGTCTGATGCATCACGCCCCTGGAACGTCGCTGAGAAATACTCGAAGCCGCACACCTTGGCCGCAGCCAACTGCTCAGCATCACGCCGAAAATCGGCCAGGCCAGCAGCCTCGTGCGGAGCCACAACCGCAACACGCCAGAACCCCCCTGGACAGGGAAGCCCCCGCTGTAGGTCGAACCACTGCCGCTCCTTCAGGGAGGCAATGATCTTCTGCATCTTGGCCTGCATGTCACCCAGCGTGTAGCTCGGGTCGATGCCGGTGACCATCAGGGAGAAGCCAAATTGAGGGGAAAAATCCGCCCTCACTTTCAGCAGGACGTTCATTCCTGCTTGAGGCAGGCCTCCGGTTGCCTGCTGCCACTCACCAAGTACCTTGCCGGCGACGTTCGCAAACATGGTGCACCGTGCTTTCGCGACCTCGGCTCCCTCACGCGACTCCAAGATGTCCATGTAGCAGTGGCCGTTCGGGCGGCGCTTGAAATCGCTGAGTTCCGCAACAACCCAGCTGCTGTCTGGTACCGCAGCACGGACAGCCTTTTGGATCTGGGCAAGGTATGCGCTGAGAGTGAGGTGCTGCTCAACCGGATCAGGTGCGTTCACCGGACTGATCCTCTTCAGCGCCCAAGGTTGCCTGAACAACGCTCTCGATTCGGGTAAGCCGGTCGGCGCAGAACTTACGTGCATCCGCAAATTCGCGAGCAAGGGTCTCCAGCTCATCGATGCTCACCTCATTGCGCTCCAGGCGCTTTACCGTCTGTTCGATGAAGGCGATGTTGGCTTCGTAAGTGTCTCGGCTCATGTGGGAAGTCCTGGGGAAGAAGAGATCAATCAACGTGCCAATTGTCGCAGCTTCCCCAAAAGACCCAACCCTATCAGCCTTCAGGCCGAACCCACGTTGTCTGACCCTCTGGGATCACGCCCCGATTGCAGCCGTATTTGGACAGGTACAACACCCTGCTCTGCCGCAACCAGGCCTCAACGGTAGGAACGATCATCGCGGCATACTCGGCAAGGCTCGGGTGTTTCTTCCAGTCGCCATTGCCGATCGCGGATTCCAGCGAACGGTCATACCAGGCGTTGACCAGTTGCTCGACTCCCGCCAATTCTTCGCCGGCGGACGGTGCGGAATGGATCAGGTTATGCGCCTCGCGTTTCCTTTGCTCTCGAGTGGCATGTGCAGCTGGTAACGCTCCGAGGGAGAAAAGAGCGTCCTCAAAATTGAGGTGACGCTTCTCGTGAGTTGTCGAGTCCTCGGCTAAACCGGGGACGAAAGAAAAACGGCAGAGCTTGCAGTAGACCACGCCACTGTCCTTCCGCTCGTAGTGCTGCTCCAACGAGCGAGCGATCCACTTGCGAACTTCGTGATAGCTGCGTGCCTGAAGGTGATGCTGCGCCATCAGGTTGAGGCGCTGCGCATGGCTCAGTCCTGGGTGAAGGGCCTTTGCCTGCTTGGCGAGTTTTTTGAGGTTTTCGATATCGCGGAGCGTGATTGGGTTTTGCATACGGCAGCCTCCAAAGGCTGATGCTCAGTATCCACTTCGGAGCACCCATAAGGGTTCCGTTGGTTTGTCGGTAGTGCTTTCGCTTTGCCAATGTGGACGGCAGGCACCTACCCGTGTGCCGAGGGGAATATCTCTGTCTCGATTGCGAACGTCAAGAGTAATGTCGAATTTCGCCCTACTGGTTAAAATTTGAGCATCGACGGGGGAGCGTCCCAGACCGCCACGCCGGGACTTTATCCACAGGCTTACCCCCACTTTCAGGGGACAAAAATCGGACGAAAAAAATCCCGCTCGAGCGGGACTTGTTATTGGGTACCACCTCATTCCAACAGCGCGTGCTCTTCACGGCCCATAGGCTTGTGCAGAGAGACGCTTTCACCATCCCTTTTGCCCTGGATATACGCTCGGTAAGCATCCATATCCAGTTTGCGGCGTTTCATCTTTGTGATCGGAACACCAGGATAATGTCTCTGGGTATAAGCGTGGATTGCCCGCTCCCCTTCTTCCGTAACGCCGGCAAATTCCTCTACACGTTTGTGCACGCCGATGATCCACGCTTCTGCATACATCACTCCCGCTCTGCGCCTTTGCACTGCGCCCTGAACACTGACCCCTGATAGGTATGTTCTCTTGGAGTCTTTCAGTTGCCGGAAAAGTACCTCATACGCATAGGCCGACATTTCAGCGCTACCGATTTCTCCAATAAAAATCAGCGACTGCCCGTTAGGGCCATAGCTGTAGAAACTCACACAGCCAAACGCCTTTGAGACAGTCATCGACAACATGCGAATCCATTGTGGCGGAACGCTTTTGGCCTTACTGATCCGCAGGGAGAATTCCTCCGCCTGGGTAGCACGCACGTCGCCTACTTCCAGCTTGAACTTATCCATAAGTTTGCGGGCTTGCCGCATTGCTGCTTCGGCCTCATGCGGGTTGCTGGATTTTGCGAGCGCAAAACATTTCTTGATTCTGCCTAGTGCACGAGCGCGCTTATCCACGTCTTCAATTGCGAACTCAGTCACCAGCCAATCCTCCGCTTCGCGACACGTTGTTAAGCCTGACGCTTCAGCGACATCCAATAGCGCCCCGTATTCGGGTTGCTCAGCAAATATACTTGCTCCATCCCCTCAAACGAAGTGTCGAACTTTTGGACGCCTACCCCAAAATAATCACCCAGACGCGACAACACTTTTTTCTGTTCTGTCTGGGGCTGATCTTTAAGCTCATCAAGAACCATCTTCAATTCTGTGATAGCTGCAACAAAAAACGTTCTTGCTCGCAGAGCATCGACCTGCCCAAGCGTCGACTCGTATTCACCAAGCACTGCGCGAATTGCCAAAGAACTTCGCTCGCGCAACTCTGCACACTCTTGAGTGAGCACGATTGCAATTAGGAGATCGTGGCTACCTGGAATGTCTGTATGCAGAACCTCTAATATTTCCTCAGCCCACTCCTTATTCCCCGGAAGGCTGTATCCATCGAGAGGAAAACCCCCGCTGGCCCCGATCAACTCATTAATTCCATACATAAAGATCTTCTCCGTAAATTTGTAGGTCACCGTATCGGCCTGCATTCATCCGCTTCGCGAAACGGGGCACATCCCACACCTACCAATGTTTATTTTATGAAAGTGAAGCACTTCACTACTAATAGCATTTCTACCCTGATCGAATAGCCTAACTCTGGTTTCACTGCTAATAACCTCTGCACCATATGAAGCATCTACCACCGGGCCTCCGCGGGTTTGCCAAAGTCCCGATAGGTTAAACACTGCTAATAAATGGGCTGCAACTGTCGTTTTGACTCGTAGCTGATGCGGTTCATCAGGCAGTAGTCAACTGTGTATCCATCAATCCTGGTTACGATTTCCCCTGTCAAATCGAGCAGAGCAGATGCTCCTGCATAAAACCCAATCCCGCCGCTGGCATATTTTCCGCTCCGAATTTGGAATCCTTTCGCGTCGGTTATGGATACCCCGGTTATCTCGTGCCATAGAAGGAACACACCTTCCCCGTACAGGCCTTCGTCCCGCACGGAAAAGAGAACCTGTCTGAGGTGGCTCCCATGGGCCACGCCTATGAAATCGCCGTTTGGTAGCACCGGCGGGAATAACCTGCCGCCGTCTCTTTTCCTGAACTCCAAATGTCACCGCCTGTTCATTGCCGTGTTTCACCGGCTCTTCTTTTCGATATCACCCTGGTGACAAACAACGCTGACTTGATCGCCAGGCTGACGCAACAAGCGAGCCCGGTAATGCACATGCCAGTGAAGATCATCCCGTGGATTGCAGATGTCCATGCTCCGAGGTATGGCAGTTTCGCGTAGTCGGTTTTCAAATCGCTGAGCACATACATCGACCCGCAGTAAGTCATCCAGGCTATTGCTACCCCGGCACTCAATGCGCCGATCGACCCAAGCAGTTGCTCCAGTTGTCCGCTTCCTAGCATCAGATTTACTCCACCTCAATCCAGGCTGCTTACTCACGCCCGCAAATTTGCGCTGCGCCAATCCTCCCACCATCGCATCCAATCCCAAGGATTTTGCGCGCCCTGATCCCAATGGTTGGCCTATCAACCGACGCTCTGTCGATTCACCGCATTCACCCGCTTCGCGAAACAGGTTCAAGAAAACTGCCCTCGCACCACCTCGCTTGCTTATGGGAGTCTGAGGGTTCACCTCACATAGAGAGGAAGTCGCGCCGTAAGTGTTTTGTTGCGCGCTGCTCTGAAACGCAGGAACTACGGGGTGTGTAGCGATATCCGCTTCAAATGGCTGACTTGAAGGGGTGTTGCTATCGTCGAAGGGGTGTCGTGAAGGGGTGTCGTGAAGGGGTGTTGCTGCCCTGTAACGCCCGCAATCAGAGGCCCCGCGCCTATTCAGCCGGATCAATTCGCAGCAAACGGTTCGGTAAAGGGGTGTCGTCATAGTTGAAGGGGTGTCGTGAAGAGGTGTCGTGAAGGGGTGTCGTGGTCGGAGCCCTCGATTTTGTTGGGCTCCACCACTTTTCAGCACCGTACCAGGGCGAAGCGCTCAGTCGGACGCTGCGGGGTAATCGTGAGTGATGAACGCCGCAATAGAGGCGTCAACAACGCCGGCTTTCTTTACCGCAGGGACAAGCTGACGGCGGACTCGCTGAATGACTGAGCACGTTTCCCGGATTTCGGCGAGCTGGGTTTCGTAGGCCCGAACGATGTTCTTCAAGGGCTCCTTCACGAACGAGAACGACGAGACCAGGTACTTGCTTCCTTGACCCTTGTTGATGGTGCGGATGACGCGCGGTTTCTTGGCTTCGCCTTCCTTGAGCCTCGGCAAAATCACTTTCGCCCATTCGATGGTGACTGCATTCGGGCTCGATTGCCGTATACGGATCACTATCGGTATATGCCCAGGCTTGCCTGCGTGCAGAGAAAGGGCTGTCTGGAAGAAAGAGTCGCGCAGCTCTTCGGCTCGGTCGACAAGGCTGGAATAGACGCGATCGAGCTCCGCTACTGCTGGATGCTTGGGGGCTTCAGAAGGTGGGTTCATATGTTGCTCCTTTGTGGATGGGAGCATTTTGCGGCTCAACACAGAGGGTGTGGATCGATTTCAGACGCTAAAACGACCTGAAAACGAAGCACAGGGCTCTCGTGAAGGCAGATTATGACGGCTCGTCGTCATCTGTTGACCGGGTGACGCAGCTGTAGCGCTTGGGATTCTGTAGGTGTGGGGTTTCATGTGTTGCTGGGTCATCTGCGTCGTCATTTGACGCACTTCTTTTGTCTTTTTTGCTGGGAGCGGCATACGAATGGGTAACGCCTTAGGTCTGGATATTGGTTACAGCAACGTCATTGGCGTTTTCGGCGGTGCTGATGGGCAACCGGAGTCGATCATTCGTCCCTCGCAGGCCGCTCCCTTGAGCGTTCTGCCTGGGGATTCTGGGTTACGCCCTGGTGAAGTAATCGTTGAAGTTGATGGCGCGCCCTGGGTGGCATTTGCCGCGCCCGGCCGAGTTCAGGATGGACGAGAGCTGCACGAGGATTACACTTCCTCGCACGCCTATGAGGCCCTATTTAAAGGTGCTCTACTGCATGCGGCCGGTGATAAAGACGTCATTGACTGCTTAGTCACTGGCCTTCCTGTCTCGCAAGCTCGCGATAAGCCCTATGTAGAAGCCCTGATAAAGCGTATGACCGGGACGCATCGGATTACGCCTAAGCGAGAGGTTACGGTTAAGCGAGTAGAGGTTGTTGCTCAGCCTATCGGGACTCTGACGGAGATTTACTGCAACTCAGATGCTTCGGAGGTTATTGAGGAGTCAGTTTCAATCATTATTGATCCGGGTTTTTTCAGTGTTGATTGGGTGGTATTTGACCATCGCGAACTGGTAGTCAACTCCAGCAGCAGCAGCCTCAAAGCTATGTCTGTTGTACTTGAAGCGTGTAACGAAGAAATTGCGAAGGATCATGGCGGTATTCCTGGCGTAGAAAAGATCGAACATGCGCTCCAGTCGGGTAAGTCTTACATCCTGATCTATGGCCGCAAAGTTGAGCTTGCTGAATATCTCGAGCGCGCTGCCGAACGTGTTATCCCATCCGTCTTCACTGAGATCAAACAAGGACTTCGATTCCTGAAAGGACGTGCTATCGACTGTGTAATTCTCGGCGGTGGGGGAGCCTCATTGTATGAGCCATTTGCTCGAAAAGAATTTCCCGATGCTTTAGTAGTCAAGCCCGTGAATAGCGTAAAAAGCAATGCCGAAGGTTTCTGGCATATAGCACGCTCTTAATTAAACGGCTGCGCAGGGAAGCGCTGAGGAGGGAATGTGGATAAAACGATGAGACTACAATGTCGAGTCACGCCAGCGACACAAGAATTGCACGCGCATCTCGAAACTATTGACCCCGATTATCGGGGTAAAAGGCTTGTTGCAATGGCTGCACTGTATCTAAGTATGATTAGCGCGACCGAAGAGATTAAAAATAAACAGACTGATACTCAGCAGCATAATAATCTCTCTGATGGCGAAAAAGAACCAATTAGTAATGAGCCGACGTCTCGCCCAGTTGCTAGCTGGATAAGGGGGGCTAATGTTTAATATCCGCGCCAGCTCCTTTGTTGCTGTCTATGCATGCATTGCAATATTTAATTCAGCAAGCGCCAACGCTAATGGATTTTCATTAAAAGGGACAATGTGGGAACGAGCCTCAATGGCCACCGCATGCAAACCGGACCCATTGCTTCTATATTCACTGGCCCTGAATGAATCTAAAACTTCTGCCGGACAAGGGATGGTTGCACCACACCCATTTGCGCTTCGGAACGCGCCTAGTGGTCCCCTGTACCCTAAAACCTATATGGCTGCCAAGGTTGTACTCGGCAAATATATTGCCGAAGACATTCTTACTGATATAGGGATTATGCAAATAAATTATCGTTGGAATGGCAATCGAGTAGCACGCCCAGAGCTTCTTCTTGACCCTGAAGTAAATATCCGGATCGGTGCCCAGATACTTTGCGAGTCGATTGCGCAATACCCTGTCGACATGCAACTAGCCATCGGTGGCTACCATACACGAAACCCAAAACGTGAACTTGACGCACGTGAGTATGCGAGTAATGTGCTCAGAATTTGGCGTTCACTACAGCGTTTAAAGTAAGGGCAGGGACATGCGAGTTAAGATCAACGCATCGATGATACAAATGGGTCTGCGCTGGCTGACATCTGGCTTGCGTGATTTCAATGTCATTCTCGCTGAGCAGCGCTTGACTCAGAGCGATATGGTTTGGCTTTCTTCGTTGAGCACCAACCAACGTCAGTTGAACGCTGTCGACGCTCTCCCGGTCTCCCTCTACCGGGTCCACTACAACACCCTAAAGGTCGGCAGGGGCTACCTAGACGATGAAGAGTTTAGGGAGATAGGTAACAAAATGGTTATGTTCATGGAGTTTTGCCACTTCTCCCGCGTCAACCAAACAAGCCCAATTCTGGCTGTAGGCCTAGACGATGTTGGGTATCGGGTGTTCGAGGCAGGCTCTTTTGACTCTCGGATGATGCTGGTTAGCCGCGGCGGGTTCTCGGTTGGCACCAGGTGCAACCTCAGGAAGCTGAGGATGAACCTATCTTCGCCAGACGATCAACTCAGGGACGTGACTACAGTATTGCTTGGTGATCTTCGGTACTTTCTGAAGCCTGGCGTGAGTGGCATAGGTCGGATCAAGGACTATCCCTCGACGATGCCCCTCGATGTGGTAGCGACCGAGTTGCTTCAGCAGAAGCTACAGCCCAAGTTGGTCGCGCAATGGACTGGATTGAATGCGGACGAAGTAGTCAGGATGAAGCGCTCCTTGCTACGGGATACCCCCCTTGTTCAGTCCCAGAGTGGACGAATACAGGCACCGAATAAGACACTGGCCGAAAGCCCTCTTCACAGTTTGCTCTATCTGACTGTATACAGGCTGCTCGCCGACAATCCTCTTCGGCGGACGAATGCTCGGGCGGTGGTTGCGGCTCATCGCGAGTATGTAGAGCTGTGCAGAGCTGTCGGCATTGAGGCCAGCGATATGATCTCCCCTTCCAACGGTTACCAGCTCAGCAACGCGATGAAGACCGGAGATATCACGCTCACTCCATGCAGCAAGTGCAAGGAAATCAACGCTCGTTACGCACTCAAGCCCGGCCGATGCATCTGGTGCAACCACTGAATCCCATCCACGTGAAGCTATTCGCAGGCCCTGTTCCCCCTGGCTGGAGCTTTCCGTTTGGGATTCTGCGTGGTAGTGAGATTATGTTGGTGAGATGAATTGAATGGTGAGCGATATGCGAAACGACAAAGTTGAGTGCCAGTGCTGCAAGAAAATGATGGTACCGAAGGTTATCACCAGCGCCCCTTTCTACATCAGCGGCGTCCCTGTTGGTGGCCGTGACCCGGAGGCCTCGGTTTGCCCGTTTTGCCTATCTCCCAAGTGGATGCTGACTGAAGAACAGGTTCTTACTGGTGCAAAGGCGAATACTGAATTTTACGGCATCATCGTGTTGCTGATGATCAACATCGTTGTGTTCACCCGCCTGGGTGCAGAGGCGGTCGGTGTAAGCGTTGGCCTGTCTGTTTTGTTGTTCCTGTTCCGGGCGCAAATCGCAAAGGCGGTGAAGGATCGGCTGACTGAAATCTTCAAGGGGTAAACTATGCAGGTGGGTAAGAAAAAGGCCGGGGAATCCCGGCCTTGTCGTTTCAGCTTAACCTCATCTAGTCAGCGTTGATCCCTGTCGGTCGCTGAGGTTTGTGGTTTGTGGCTCCCGCCGAGGATGGCGACGGTGCAGGTGGTGGAGCGGATCTGGCTGGTTGTGGGGCTGTAGCCTGTGTTGGAACTTGAGGAACATCCTCATTCGAAGGGCCCTGGTACGCCTGGTACTGCACCGCATCCCTTGAATCCGCCAGCGCCGTCAGGGTGGGATAGGAACCGCTTTCAGGGGCCTTGGCAGCATCATCGATCGCAGTAATAGCCCCTGCGATGTAGTTATCATCCCGGATGCCTTGGCTACGATAGTAACCATTCAGCTCTCGATAGGCATCACCCTCGGCCGATCCAAACTCACCAGTAGCCTTGGCGGCAAAGTATTGTGCTTCCTCGGGCTTCAACCCTTGTTTGATACCGATGTCGTAATAGTTTTCGAGCTTTTCACTATCGGAGCCGCTGCGGAAGGCTCCAGCAATCGTGTTGATCCCTGTAAAGGCCGCATTCGCGCCATTAGCTACAATGTTGCCCAGATTCGTACCTTGGCTTGCAGCTTGCCCCCTTGCTGCCAGGGTGTCATATGCAGCTTGTGAGGAACGGTTATCCACGTGATCCTGATTCTGCGAATTAGCATCAATCACTGGCTGCATGTTCTCAGAATTTCGCTGCCCAATAACCGTAGCGCCATCCTCCTTCGTAGCTTGATAGCCACTGACATTCATGTCATTTGAGTTTGCATAGGCCCCAGCATTTGAATTCCATTTTGCATCAAGCTTGCCAGCGATGGCGTCGGTGCCGGCAGTGGCCTTGGCGGCACTGCTTGTGAGACCAGCGTTCGAGTTTGCATCTCCTTGGTTGACGTTAAAATCGAACGGGTTGTATTGACTCATCAACAGATCACCAAGGCGTCCGTCCTGATTGATCGCACGAATCGCTGCCATCGCTCGACGCTCGCTCGTGTCTTTCGACATATCCTGGATGCTCTGGCTACCGAAGGCTTGTTTGTACAGATCTTTACCTGACTCTGTTTGTCCTGCCATTTTCTCGAGCGCCAGCGCGGTTTCATTGCGGCCGAGACCGCGAGTGAGCGCTTTGACGCCGGCGTCTCTAAGGTTGAGTGATTGACCGGCCTTGATCGAATCTTGTTGTGCAGATGCCTGGCTATAGGTCTGTTGCGCCTGGAGGGCGCTCGAACGGGTTTTCCCGATCTCGTCTGTGTTCGATGCGCTCTGCTGTGCCAACGCGCTACTTGAGAAGGCATCGCCCGTCGCGAAGGTCAACGTGCTCGAATCGGTTGCCTGGACAGACTGCGTAAGTTGGGCAAGTGCTTTCTCCGCCTTGGCTTTGCTTTCCTGTGTCATGGTGTCGGCCGAGGTGTTATCCGACCGCTTCATGCCGCCAAGCGGCGTAGAAATACCCATTGCGGCGTTGGACGTGGCCTGATTCAGCGAAGACTCGGATAGGCCGAGGCTCCGCAGGGACTCTTTTGCCTCGTTGTAAGATGCATTCGAACTGAGGACCGAACCTGCCGAAAGGTTTTCGCCGATCTGCGCAAGTGCTTGCCGCCCTGTGGCCGATGAGTTGAGTTGTTGACCAGCTGCCTTGAGGCTTTCTTGGTACTGAGAGGTTGCCGTTTGAGATGCCATACTCGCGCTCTGCACAACAGCGCTTGCAGCTTGTTCGCTGCTGATGGTTTCTGCCAGTTGCGGGCTACCTGTTTTAGCAACGCCGGCCCCTACCTGGTCAGAAGTGAACGAAGCATTGGTACTTAGAACAGGTGCGCTCTCCTGAGATCGAGGATTCACGTCTTCGGACTTGAATTTTTCGCCAGCTGTCATTTGGCTCATGATGCTATTCGCAACCATGGCTGAGCCAGAAACGATGAAAAGAGCCAAAGGCGGCACAGAAGCGGCGAGCAAGCCGCCGATACCGAGAGCCTTGCCGATCGCCTTATCAATGTCCATGAGTTGAAGCATTGCAAAACCAGATCCAGTCGGATCGTATCCATTGAATACGGCCTCCATCTGGGAACCGGCATACCAGAGGGTAAAAGCATTGACGATACTTAACAGCGGCATCCACAACCCAACGGCCAACGGCAACACGAGATACTTGCCGAGGATAGAAAGGCCAGGCCCACCCAGGAGTAGAGCAAAGGCCAAGAACGGCGTCATCGCATAGAGCATGCCCTCGAAGAAGGCGATCATCGGCCTCATGTAATGCTTGAAGCTGTCGCCCTTACCCGCCCATTGAATTTCTTGCTGGTTGAGCGATTCACGGAGAGCCATTGCAGCCCTTTGTTCTTGCCAATGGTTCATGGCGTCGACACGAGAGTCGTTAAAAATCGGGGCTATCAGCGAAGTCAAAACGTAGTCCTGAGCCGACTTGCTACTGAGTGCCAGACTTTGAATTGCCTGGTCTGTAGCGGCTTGAACCTGTATACCGGTGGTCATTCGATTGGTTTTGACTTCTTCGCTGAATCCTTTCTGAAGAATGTCCTCCAGCACGTCTGTGTAGACGTTTTGCAAATGCGCGTTGAGAAACGACCTGGCCTCTGCACAGCTCTTCATGGTGCCGGCGGTACCGTCGTAGACATAGATGAACATCGATGATGTCTGATTTGAGAGCACCTGAGCCCAGCCGGGAGAACGGTACAAGTCAGTCAGGGTTTTATCCGTTCTCAGCGCGACGGGGTTTAGCGAACAGAATGTCATGTACTCGTTTACCGATCGGGGCAGATCCCACCCATCAGACTTTCGGTAGTTTTGAAAACCGTCCAGTGCCATCGGGTTCCGAAGAGCATCGCGCACCTTCGACAACGTACTCAGACTCGAGAACAGCCCATAGTCGGTCATGCTTGGAGTAGAGAACGCTTGCTCCGTGGTTTTGGTGATGCCGTAGGCCACCGTTGAGATGACTGAGCCGACAAATGCAGGGCCAAGAGGCACGTTGTCCACCACCCGCACCTGCGACGACACCGTATCCTCGATAACTGTGGTGGCTGTAGGGCCGTAAAACATCATGTAAAGGACGAGCACAAGGCCTGCCTTTCCAAAGGTAATGGCCTGGTTATTGAAAACTGCTTGGAACGCCAACAGAAAGAGGCCTATTAGCGCGCCAATACGAGCAAGATCTTCTGCGTCTCCGCTGCCCGTGATCATCGCGCAGGCATTGAGCATGATCTCAAGAAACTCGGCGCTGCCTGTTGTGTAGATAGTGAAGTCCATGGATGTCTCCGTTACGCGCCGGCGTTATCGTTGATGGTTCCCTGCGGCAGGGTTCCGCTATCAAACACTGGGGCCATCTGAAGCATTTTTTCTGCTTGGCCATCGGCATCTTTGCCCTGCATTGCGTCCTCAATGTACGAACGGTATTCGTCCATGAGTTCACCCTTAGTAGCCCGCAGGTCCTCGATCACCTTCCCCGCATCCGGCATGTTTAGGCTGGTCAGGCCCTTCTCTGTGTGTCCAAGCAGTTGATAGATCAGGCTCATTGATGCATCCGCAGCAATTTTCTTGGCGAACTGATTCAGATAGTCATAACCGGATTGAGCACCTGCCTTTTGGGTGATTTTCATCAGATTCACCCCTACGCGGCTGGATGCGAGGTATCCAATCCGGTTTCCGTCAGCAGCCGTTGCGGTGCCATTGGCGAAACGCTCAAGGATTCCATTATTTTGAAGATCCTCAAGAATTCGGGTTTCGAGGCCCTTGAAACTGGTGAGAGTGCGGATCTTAGGGTCTGAGCAGTCAGCGTCATCCTGGTCGCACTGGTAGACCTTGACATCGAGGTTCGTAGAACCCTCAACCAGAATTTTGAGACCTTCGCCGGTGATGAGCTTCGGCATGGGATGCGCAGCGAAGTTTTTCCCCCCGCTGGCATCGTTGGTGAGCGACACGTTGTAGCTACCGACCATCGACATGATGAATTCTGCGTTTTCATCGCTGCCGAACAGAATCTGTGACTGGAGGCCAGACTTCATCATGGCGCACCACAGAACGTTACCCGTGTTCTCGCACTGAACGGCCTTGCCTGAGGCCGCAATCCGGTTCGCAGGGGAGTCTTCTTTGGTAGATTTCGCGGTAAAGAAGTCAGATGCGACGTTCGACCCGAAGGCCGTCATCGCGGATTTGAAATCTGTGCTTTCTTCGTATGCCTTTTTGGCGTTTGTAACCAACCCACTCGCCAACTGGCAGCTGTTGGAAAACATTTGGTTGAGCGCCTGGATTTTGTTGGCCAGGTTGCGGATAACGCCACCTGTCTGTGCATCCATCGCATCGAGGGCCAGCTCGAAGGCGAAGCCCGAAACAATGCCAGCAGCGTTCGAGGCCACATTCCTCATGAGCGCGACGAACTCTTCACCGTTGATGAAAGAGAACGAGCCACTGTAAAGATTGATACCTCCGCAGCCACCCTTTGCGCTTGGAGGGGTAATGCTGATGAGGTTGGCAGTGGATATCCGATTCCGAAGGACAACGGAGCCGCCGGTTATTACCCCGCGCGTGGCTGTTTTATACGCCCCTGGACTGGTGACATTTATCATGCCGCTGAACATTTCATTGACCTGCTGTTGAATGTTCGCGTGAGCCCCGAAGGGCACCATCAGCGCTACAGCAAGGGCGATCGGTTTGATTTTCACTGGGCACCTCCGTTGTCTTTTTGAAAGGCGCGACGAGCTTCATCACGCATGCGATTCACGAATTCGCTAGGGTTCTTTGTTGCGTCCGGCGGGGCATCAGCCAATTTGGTGGCGTCGATCAAACCCATGGTGTTTAGGCGTGATGTGGAGTTGTATTCCTGATCGGAAATCAGGCCAGCTTCATTCGCCGCCATTAGAATCCGAGTGGTTGCCGTTTCCATTGAAACGGTGCTGAAGCTGACGATCTTCACGTCATTCGGCGGGATGACTAGGGCCAACGCCGGCGAGGTGATGATGCCAAGCTGCTCTGCGAGGCCAGTGTCGTACTGTGTATTTGGATACTTGCCTCCAGGAAGAGGAGCCCCGTCCATCGATACGGGCATGACAGTAAATCCGTACCTGAACTCGAGAGCTGAGACCGCGGCCAGAGCCTGCTCGCAAAGAATGCAGTCGTTACCGTTGTAGAAAAACATCAGCGCAGAGCTGCCGGCGATCATCTTCAACAGAGTTTCTTTTTGCTTGCCGGCCGCCGTTGCCAGCGCGTCGGAGGCGGCGTTCGAGGCGGGATAACGCATATCCTCGTCGAGGAATGGATCGTTACGGATTACCTCGACGGAGTGACGTGAGAATCGCTCGGCTTTATCGAGCATGATTCGCTGAGCCCAGTAGTACGCGCTCACATTCTCCTTGGTGGGGTTATCCATAGCTGCATCACGCAGTTTCGGAAGCACTTCGCGAATCCACGCCACGCTGCCAGTCGGTGGCAACTCGGGCGCGGCAGGTTCCGAAGCTTTCTTCTCGGCTGGAGGTGGGGCCGGCGACTCCGGCGCGGGCTTCGGTTTTTCGGGTTCCTGTTCAGGTGGGGGATCTTCGTACCAGAACCAGCCGCGTTCTTTGTCCTGATAGAACGATGAACCAGCAACCTGGGGCGCTTTTGACTCGGCGGGCTTGGGCTCTCCCGCAAAGGAACCGCTGCTTATAGCGGCAGCAAGCAACAAGATAGGGAATTTTAGGGGTGTCATGAGTCCGTCTGGCCAAGATGGGGGATGCTCGAATTGTGAGCGTTGGCCAGCAGGAGGGGGCGCGTTTTCAGGCGCTTTTACGGTCGGAAAAAGAGGGGTGAAGTTGAGAAGGCCAGAGGCCTATCGCTGTGCGCGATAGACCTCGTGACCGAGGAAGCCGAGAGAACCACGTTCACGTAGAACGTCATTCCAATCGACACCTTTGGAGCCGTCAGGGATGGGCATGTCCGGCAGCATTATTTGCGCCTTGATCCCCATTTCCCACAGACGTTTTTTCAAGGCGAATGCCGCTTTTTGGCCTCCTTCCTTGCGGTCCTTATCAGCCCAGATTCGGACTGCTTTGGTGCAGGCTGGTGGTACGAAGCTCTCCAACAGGTAGGAATTCACTAAGGGCCATACTGGTATACCCATAGCTGTTTCCACCGATAGAGCTGTTTCCAATCCTTCACATACATCCAAGACTTCTCCTGGATGAGATGTTGGAACCGCACAGCCGGGAAGCTTTCGGTTGCTGGGGATTGGGAACATTTTTTTCGGCTCAGCGAGATCCGCTTTCTCACCTTTCATTGTCAGGTAGTGACGGTTGATGGTCACAGCCTGGCCTTCAGGATCGATGAGCGTACACACTATGCCCGGATGCTTGGAACGCTTGCCGGATTTGTCCTTGTAGGTCAATTCCGGATGGAAGCGAACGTAGCGGCTCAGCTCTGGTCGATCCCAAGCAAGGATGCCTCGGGAGCGAAGATAGAGCCTTGCTGGCTCCGCTGATGGATCTGTGAGAGGAACTGTCCCCTTCCACAGGTTGCGCATTGCCTCACGCAGCCAATCGTCGGAAGCCTCTGGCTTGCTCGGAGCTCGCTCCTTACGGATTACAACGCTTGGGACAAAGCCATCAGCGGTGCGCCCATGCGGGTCTTTGACCCGAAGCAATGCCCCAACCTCCTGTAGGGCGTGGTGAAAGCTCCAACGGTTGACCCACATCAGTAAGGCTATGCCATCAGCCTTTACTCCGCAGGTACGGCAGATCCCACCGCTCGACGTTCCAGCCGTCTTACGGAAAATCTTGAACCCGTCTTCCCCACCATGCACCGGACATGGGACTCCACGTCCTGCTTTTTTGTGTGCCGGCACCAAAGAAGATGCGAGGCTTGCGTATATGTCATGCCAGCGGCCATCAGCGGCTACCAGCACATCTTGCTTCTCTGGGGCGTAATTGCCTTCTGAGTCTTTGGACATGGGTACCTCCGGTTGGTTGAGATGCGCCCGGACGGGCGCATCTGCTGGCTATTTCACGATTTTGATTTCCCAGGAATTACGGTAGGTATCAACCCACTCCTGTTCTTTCTTACCGTCGACAACGATCTCTTTGAGTACACTCACGGCGGTTTTGCCAAGGTACGTCAGGGAGATCTTGTCACCTTGTTGCGCTCCAGATTTGCGTAGCTGAGCGTTAAGCTCGATTCCCCAAACAAGGTGTTCACCGATACGCAAGAAGAACGACTTTCCGTTCTTCTTGAGAAATCGATAATGGGCGAAACCTGAACCGCGGTATTCGCCGGTGACAGACCTGCCAGCAACGCCTTGGAAATTGAGTTCTGGTGCGCGCTCAACTTGATCCACATCGCCTTGGGCGACTTGTATCTCTTGAGCTGTCTCTTGATGCGCGGGCTGGGATTCGCGAGGGATGAACTCCCCCTTGATCTCGCCCTGCTCTTGGTTCTCGATCGATACAACCTGGTTGCGGCCTTGCGGCCGGTACAGTGTGTTGATCACCACCGGTTCAAGCGCTTGGTGCAGCGCTTCATTGCTTTCTGCCTCGGGAAGCTTATGAGCCAGGCGCTCTGAAACAATGCATAGGCCTTGCGGCAGTCGGAGATAGCTTGGAACATCGAAGTCAATACGGATCATTTCTCTTCTCCCTGGCGACGCAGGTAGGAGGGAATGTAGTAGTTGTCATAATCGACGCTGCTACACCAACGGGCGTTGGGTAAGGTCTTGGTTGCTTGAGGAGCCGAAGCCTTAAGACAACCGCGTAGGTAGCTCAGAACACCACGCAGGATCTGCTCAGCATTCAGGATTACCACGGCGAGGAACACGCAGAGTGTCAAAGGCAAAACATGCTTTGCAAACTGCGGTGCGTATACAGCTCCCAACGTAGCAACGAGGAAGCCAAACGCGGTCAGCACTTTAACTTTGAGGGTTGTAGATGCCATTTTTCAGTTCTCCATTTTTTAAAACGGAGAACGCCCTAACGGGAGTTCCCCGTCAGGGTTTTTGTGACACAAAAAAAGGAAGCCAATGGCTTCCTTTTTTGATCGGCGCTACGCGAACGTAGGCTTGGTTTTTAAGCTGATAAGCTCAGCTTGGCTTGCTCCCAGACGCATACACGTCTTGGGTACCAGTGGCAGCAGCATGCTGTCACTTAGGGTCAATGGCCTCCAGGAGGCAAATTCTTAATCGACCTTAGCCGATGAGTGATGTAATTCTCGCCGCCATTTCAGTCTGTCGTCAACCAGAAAAAATCACTTCAAATTCCGACGCAAATCGTGCGCGAAATCGAAATCCAGAGGCTCCGCAAGCTGGTGCAATAGTCCGGCCACCAACATCCGGAGAAACCGCTAATGGCGACCACTCAACCACAACCGACGAAGTACCAATATTCCAAGCCATCCCTCAAAGGGAAGATGGTACTGAACACTGAGCAGGCGAAGTTCTTTGCCGGCAACCGTTTCGATAGCCTCATGACGGCCCTTTTTATCATCGACGTTACGTCCCGCAAGCTGGCCAAAAACCTCAAGACTTTTGATCACAAAGCTGTGGTCGATGCGGTCTCGAAGAAAATCGAGCGCATGGAAGTAGCCGTGCGTGACGAGGCTGAGCGGATGGACACGCTTTTGAAGAGCCTGGGAATCAAAGAGCTTGCAGGGTACAGCTCACCACTGACTCGTGAATTCGAAATCACAAGCCCAGAAATCAAGCGGATGAGCAGCCTGCTTCAGGCATTTGACCATCTGATTATCCAGGTTGATACAGCCTGGCTGCATGAGAAGATCGATAGCTCGGAGGCTGAGGAGTTTCGTGCAAGCAAGAGCAACCAAATGGCACGGCTGATCCGCTCGCTCGTTGGGCTCGGTCAGAGCGCGCGTGCAAAGGCATACGCGAGCAAGGTCGCAGAGCTCCAAGAAGATATCGAGAAGGCTGAAGCCAAAGTGACCGCTGACAAGGAGGAGCGCGAGGCGGCTGGTCACATTGAGCCTGATGGCAATGCCGACCCTCTCGATTCGCTTCCTGAAGAAGCAGTTGCTTGATCGCGCCAGTAATGAAAACGCCCCGCATTGCGGGGCGTTTTGCTTAGGAGAGTCATTATGCTTGATGATCTTACGTCAACACAGGCAAGAAGCAGTAGAAGACGCAGAAAAGCGACGGATCAGCCTCCTTCACGCGAAGCCACCCCACTGTGGGAAGAACAGCTGGCCACCGACGAATCACTTGAAGCGCCCTCAGAGGCAGTATTTTGGGATAAGGTCGCGATCGTCTCTGTCACTGCTGCTGTTCTTATTGGAGTGGCTATAGGTGTTCCTCTCGGGGTCTATCTTCATGGCACGCTGTAGATCCATCCTCCCCTCGGCGCTTCAGCTTTTCGACATGTCGTCTGGCAGCCCAATACCCCCCCTTGACTCTGCGCTCGCTCAGCGCCCGGCAAATTGACACCACATGGCCCCGAGTAAAAACCGGGGCTTTGTAGGACTGGATTTTACGAATCACGCCCCAAATGCTGTAGACCCGCTCAGGCATTCCATGGGTAAAACTGGCCTGGCCTGCCATCACTGCGTAGCTGTGGATTTTCTGAGAGTGGACTCCGGTGACCTTCTGAACTGCCTTCACGTGTGCGTAGTTCTGCATCAGCGGGTTTTGCACGCGATATTTCCTTCGACCAACGATCTGCAACCAGCTATCAGGGGCTTCCGGGTAGGTAATGATCTTGCCCTTGAAACACTTCGTTTCCAGGACAAAGATTCCGTAGCGCGACACGATGATGTGGTCAACCTGCGTCGACTCTCCCCTTGTCTTGCCACGATAGATCGCGTTGGCGAACACCTTGTAATCGCCACTGAGGCATAGGCGCAGCATGAAGTTAACCTTGTACTCCCCCCACCACCCTCGATAGGCAGGGAATTCAAGTAAACGGACGTGGGCGATGCCCGCTAGAACCCCCAGTATCAAAACCGGGGGCAGATACAGCATTAGAAAGTCATTCATACCATCGCAAATCCGCCCTTGCGGGCGGATTCTCCATTAGAACGGTTCGTCACAGCTTCGAGCAGCAATCGGTCCATCGCCAGAACATGTACATGGCATCGTTCCCAGTACCTGGAACATGCCGACTAGGCCCGCCCTCCCAAGTCTGGGGCGGTTCTCCGAGCCACATTGCTCTGCTGTTCTGCGACTTTGGCCAGAACTGGGTCACTTTGTACTGACTTTTCGGAATCGTCGGGTAGATCCCCGCCTTGCACACGTTCTCATCACCCATAGTGCGTCGAGCGAGGCCCCTGCGGTGTTGCTGTGCGATCACTCGCGCAGCCAGCAATGCTGTCGTCCGGTTTGCATCTTGCGCCACGGTTACGCCGGCAAATGGGTAGATGCTCCCCCATGTACCGGTACACCACCAAAGCGACTCAAGAGGCTCCTTTCGAGCGGTAACCAGCGCGGATTCGGCAGCACATGCCGCAATAGCGATTGGGTTTGCCACGGCCGCGGACTCGGGGTGCTGGAAGAAAGCCAACGTTCCGTTGTTCCAGGTAGGGTCGATCTCAGTGAAAGAGATGATATCGAGGTCGAGATAACCGTCCGGATTGCATTTGGTAGGCGTGTAGAGATCGAGGATTTGAAGCAGCGGGAAAGCATACAGGTGAGCGTGGTAGAACGAACCGGCGGCCTGTCCTGTCTGGGTACTGTTGTCCTGCCGTAGCCGACCATAGCTGCGCTTGTTGCCAAGCGGGAGCGTTACACCGCCTAGGGTTGGCGAGCAACCAGGCTTACGGACAGTTTCAACCATTCGTGCCGGCTCCCACATCGCAGTAATGATTCCGGGCTTGTAGATCGAGGACGAGCCTTCCTGGCAAATACAGAAGACCATTTTTGTAGCCTTGGCGGGTGCTGTGCCGGGGGTTATTTGCACACCAGATACACGGATTGGGAATAGGCATGCCCAGCAGATGTCGGTGAACAACTTCGGACCAAAAAGGCCAGAGTCCTCACACATCACCTCACCGGACGATGCCGCATCAGCCGCTATCCCTGGCAGGGAAAACATACCCGCAATCACCAGAAGTGCGGTGGCTATTACCTTATTGATGCTCATGATTGGCCTCCTCGAAGGCGGATTGAGCAACCTCGCGGACGATGAAGTTTTCCGTGTCGGCTGTTACGACAGAAGGGGCGCGAAGGATCTGGAAGCGCTCCGCCATGTCAGGCGGCAATAGGTAGAGAGGCGCATCCAGGTTGTCCTGTACGCTGTTGAACAGTTCCCAACCAGAAGCAGTGGGAATCTGAGTAGCCATTATCGTGACGGTCAGATTTTTCCCGTGGTCTGCGTATTCGCGCTTCGCCAGGGCAACCTGCCAAGGCTGCGTCGGATCGATTACCACCAGTTTCTGGTCAAACGGCATCATGTCGAGTGGATTAATCCTTCCCGCCTTCTGAATGACTCTGCCTTGGCTGTCGAGAATGTCATCGGGCACAATGACCGATGCGTCGACGAGGCGGGTGGCACTCTCAGTTACCGGCGGCAGTGGATGCCCTTTGTGGTTATCCCAAAACCGGGCGATTGCTCGCTTTTTCATGGCGTTGGTGTCCAGATCTGCGATGCGCTGTTTCGCAATCTCCATGAGGTCAGGCTCGATGATTTCCTCTGTGGAACCAATAGTGCCTAAATCTCCCCTCTTGCCTTCCTTGACCGCTCCTTCGATGTAGCTGACAGAAGACGAACCAGCGGCTTTAGCGATCAGAGCATCATTCGGTGCTTCGAGAGCCACGGTGGGTACTGCTGACACCATATGACGTTGGAATGCGAGAGGATCAAGCAGGACGCTCACTGTGCTTTGCGTCTCTTGCGTGAGAAGGTGCATTTTGGTCACAGCATCGCCCATCGACATACCATCAGGTATTCCTCGAAAAACAATGCCAACACCTGGCAGTCCATCGAACGACAGAAGTATGTCTTTGAGGGCGGTAGCGCCCATCGACCACGACACAAAAATCAGAGTGCGATTTCCATCGCCAAGGGGATGTTTTTTCTCGCGATCTGAGCCGTCTGCGCTAGCCAGCGCTGAGTCGTTCTGCTGCGGATTTTCATCACCGGCTTGAACGATGGCCTTTTCGGCCATCTCACTCACCCAACTCATGTCATCTTGGCCGCTTGCTTCGGCGCGCGCGGCACTCGCATTTCGACTGATTTCTTTAACCTGATCGAGGAGCACAGGGTTGAATTCATTGATGTCGTACTTGCGAATGCCAAGGTCATCGCCGGCGATGGCCATCGTGCAACCAAAGGCCAACCCAATGCACAGGGCTAGTTGCTTTTTCACCATATTGGATACGCCTTTCCGATGATTTGGTCTGTCGAAGCTGAGCCCCAGTAGCGCGAGTCGAAAGAGTCTGGCGTGCGGCCGAAGAACCAGTAACGGCCCTCGCCTATTTTCCCTTCGCGGACATATTTCTGAGGATCAATCCCGTGCTGGCTGGCGACCTGAAGCCCCTTGCCTACGGGAACACCATTGATGGTTGTTTCATCAAGCGTGACCTTGGCGCGATCGCCAGGCATTCCCTCAAGTACCTTCACGATGATCGTGCCATCAGCAAAAATCGGACTCAGACCTTTGGAGTGAAAGGCGTAGATTTCACCGCGCACCAGGTCATCGTCCTTTTTATCGATGATCCATAACCTGTAAGGGGGCAGGCACAGGGAGTCCTGACTAGCGATAGCAATCGAGTAACGGGTTGCCAGCAGCACAACGCTGCCGGCAACCACTGCTGAAAAGAGTAGGCCTTTGCCGATGAAGACTGCCGAGAGTCGCTTTGGCGCTCGATCTCGATCAACCTTTGCGATTGCCCTTCGCACCTTGGCCTCAATGCTGAAGGGGTTAGACAACACCATTACGCGACTTCCGCCGGATCAGAGTTGTACTCGACACCTCGATCACGGAGCACGCGCAGAATTGCCTCATCCTGCGGAACACCGGTGAGCGTGTAATTTCGGATCGCTTGCACATCTTCGGGTGCGGTCGAGTAGAGGAGGATCGAATATGGGTCCACCGTGAGCCGCACGATCCCAGCACCGCGGGGGGTGAGCATGAATATCTCGGAGTAGTGCCCCTTGTATGACTTAACAGTCTTCAGGATTCGGTACCCGCCCTCACCCAGCGGCAGCCGCTTGTTTTCCTGGATAGCATCAATAGCTTCGGCCTTCTGCCCTAGCAGTAGGGTGAACGCGGAGTTTTCAGCGATGGCTTGTCCGACTTTATTCTGATAGAGATCGTTGACCCCCTGAGTAATGACGATGGCACTACCGCCATATTTCCGGAATCGCCGGTAACCGTGCTCAATGAACTCCCCAACGTTGCCCTGGGAGAGAAGCGACCAGGCTTCGTCAATGATCACGATTTTTGGGCGGTCCCGCTCACCAAGGTACATGTCCTGCTGGATCTGGTAGATGAGCTGAAGGAGTACGACTTGCTGAAGGTGTTGACGCCCCTTCAGTTCCTCAAGCTCGAGTACGGTGAAGGGGTTCTTGAAGTTGAGATTGTTCTTTCCGTTAAAGAAGCGGCCGTACTGACCCTTCGAGGTGAATGCAAAGAGCTGGTGGCCAATATCTTGAATACGCGGGTCTGGGTCGGCAAGCAGAGAGTCAGCGATGCTGTCGACAATCATCTTCTTGCCCAGCGTTTCCCAGCATTGTGTGAGGTGCCTTTTTAGACCGGCGGTTTGGAAGTCGATCAGAGGTACGGTCGGAGCAGCCATAGCAGAGAGTAGCCCAACCAGGACATCCTCCTCCTCGCTGTAGTCTTCAATCAGCTCGAAGGGGTTGAGGCAGAGGTTCGACTCTTGGTCAAAGCGTGCAAAGTCGCCCTTGTACGCTTCAGACAGCTTGAGGTAGGAAAGGCCCACATCGATGACCCAAACCTTCGCTCCGATACTCAAATACGACGTGATGAGATAGTTAGTCGCAAACGACTTACCAGAGCCCGACTGGGCGGCAATCATTGCGTTGTAATTGGTATCGGAGTCAAAGAGGTGGAAGCTGACCGGCTGACCGTTTCGGGAAATGAACGGGGCCACATGAGTTCCAGTGCCCTTCCAGTCGCCATAGATAGGGAGCAATGGCAATGCCTGGGTGAGGCTCAATGTTTTGAATCGGAACAGCTCCTTCATCGCATCCGGGTCGGCGCACATCGGCAGGGAGTTCACGAACACGGGTAGCACACAGAACTTGTCCTCCATGAGACTGAAGCCCTGCGTAGCGAAGTGGCTTTTAGCATTTGATGCCGCCTGAATAAGGTCTTCCCGGTTCCGGCCGAACACCACGAGGGTCATCGTCGCCTGTACGTTGGGGAGCCCTTTGTCTAGGTCTTCAAACAGCGTGTCATAGGCTTCCTTCGTCTTTCTTAAAACGGGAACGAAATGCACCATCGGGCCGAAGCTCTGGTTGATGGACCATTGGCGGCGTTTCGACAGCTTGTCCTTTGTCTCCAGCTGGGGAGGGAAATACAGGGTCATGTTGATAATGCAGTTGCCCCTGATGCCGCCACGCTGCGACAGAATGTCAGCGAGATACTGCGAGGCATCGCCCTGCCACATGACATCAGGAAAGCGCTTGGCCGAGAGCGTTTTTACAAAGCAGTCCTCTCCGATCTGAAGGTGGTCTTTCTTCACGTCGAGGCTGCGGTTGTAGTCGAGGATCTGCTCGTTCAACGGCTTATCTGTGTCCGCCTTCATGTCGGGATCTTCGCGCCACGACGCTGACGGCCCCTGGTTCAGGATGGAGGAGAAAATTTCTCGGTAGGAATCGTTGGTGAGGGGTACGGCTGCAAGATTGCAGCTGTCCAGCGAGGTTCGCAGTCCGTCGAAAAGCTCCTTCGCCGCGTTCGCTTCTGTCTGGGTAGGCAAAGCATTGGCAATCGGAACAGTTACGGATACGACGAGACTCTGCTCACGAATTCGTACACCTGAGATTGAATCAACTGGGCGCATGGTGCGGTCGCTGAAATAATCGGCTCGCGCATTCGTCACTTTCTCCAGCAACGCCTGTGTTTCTACGGGAAGGTCAGTACGGCCGGACTCACGGAAGGCCCGGCGCAGACGAAGGAATCCCGTCTTCATCTCATTGATATTTTCAGTGCAAATGAGGCTGAACTGGATCGTTGTCTTCTCGGGCCAGTCGACCGTCAGACCTGCCTTCAGGCGGTCGCCTTCATCCCCGTTTGAGCCTGAGAGAGGGGAACACAGGAAGGCGAATCCTAGGCGGTTCCCTTCCAGCTGGAACAAGTAAAGATTCGGCTCGTAGGCAAGACCGTTGATCAGTTTCGAGAGCCGAGGTGTTGAGCGGATAAGCGCTTTGAGCATTTCTGAATTCCTTAGAGGGTGCGATTCGATTCAATCCAGGCGCGCAAGCCTTCTTCAGGCTTGCCTTCTCGGGTCAAACCATCATCACGAATTAGGAAAGGAACATTTCGAGCGCCAAGAAACTGAGCTGTCATCCGGCGCTTCGAGATCACGTCCAGATCACACTGCGCTGTCGGAAGCTGTTCGAGAGGAGCTTTCATGTCGCCGGCCGCTCCGGCTTTCCAAGCAGCAACCTTGTCTTTCGCGCAGAGGAGTTCTTTGGTACGCACAGCGCTCTCTTGGCTGAGCAGCGGCAACATCAGCACGTCGAGTCGATACCCCTCTGGAAGAGACGTGCGGGCTTGTTGAATGATCTCTTTGCAGAACCCGCAAGCAGGGTCGGAGAACATGGTGATCGCTTTCTCACCGTTGCCGACAGTGAGAGGGGCCAGATCCTTGAAACCGAGGTTGGTCTTGTCCACTGGGATGTAGTTGGCGGCGATCCGAGCGTCCTCGATGGTTTTCAACTCTTTCTTCGCCCACACGTCATAGACCGTTCCCTGGATGATGAATCGCCCGGTATCGCTGATGATGGCGAACTTGCCGTTCTTCTCGATCGCCAGCATTGCAGACGCAGGAAGCATCACTACCTTGTCTGCGTTCTTGTCCGCGGGGCTCGCAGCTACTGCGGTACCAGCCACTGCAAGCAGCGTCATAGCAAGAATGGTTTGGGTGGGTTTGAACATGGGCTTACCTCCTGAGTCGATTCACCCAGAGTATTTGGCCCGGAAAAGAAAAGGCCTCTTTTTCAGGACGTTTTAGCGTCGGAAAAAGAGGCCTTTCAGAGAGTCGTTCTGACTGAGATCAGAAGCCTACAGGCATGGCTTGGAGAGCGTTGGTGACTATAGCTGCTGCTGGGATAGTTGCCGACATTACCGACTCGATAACATCCGGCGCAGCATAGAGGCCAACACCGCCGCCCACGCCAGTAACGAACGGCATGAGCGATTGGCGAAGAACGCCTGCGCCGATGCCAGTGAGGATCATCAGGCCGATGAGAATACGGCCGAGGGTACCTTGCATCCACTCAGTCAAGGTAATCCACACGCTATCGAACGTATCGCCGCCGGTACCCGCGAGCGCGGTACCGGCAACCATCATTGCCGCTGCGATGGCCATCGTTTGGAGGGTTGCTTTGTTGACGTGCATTGGTCTTGCTCCTAGAGGTTGACATGCGCAGGGGCTGCGCTCCGGAGACATTTTTCGTGCTTTCCGCAAACCTGTGTTTCGCTTTCAAGCGCATTTGTCGACGGAAATTAAAAAGGGCCGCTTTATGCGGCCCTTCCCTTTACTTGTTGGAGACTGGAGGAGATTCCGCGCCAGAGTTATCGATGCCTACCAGGGTAATTACCGGTTCGCCATTTGGATAACGCCACATTGGTACAGAGATGCTGTTAGCGCTGAGAGCCTGCTGCTCACCATTGATGAACCAAAGGTTTTTGGCCATCCGGCCATCTTCATCAGTACAAACGGCTTTTGCCAGCCAGGAGGTTCGACCGACCACAACCTCTAGTTTGCAAACCGGGGGCTTATTCCTTGCGACCGAAATGTCAACCTCGCCTGCTGCGGTGTGGCCCATTGCGCTGGCGACATCCAGTTTCACCGTATACACACCCTCTTTTTCAAGGGTCGCCCGCCCATAGTCCCCCGAGCTAGATAGCGTCTCCCCGTTGAGACTGAACGTTTTGCTGAGTATCTGATCCTTAGGGTGTCCGCCGGTGATTGACGGTCGGATCAGAACGCCCAGCGGGGCACGATTCGCGTCGTTATCCCCACTCCAGGACAATTTCACATCCCACGGAATAGGCTCCAAAAACTCCATCTCTGTTTCGGCATAGCTATAGTTGCCCCGCGAGTCGGAGATATGAGCGCCGAATGTGTAGATACCCGGCTCAGTCAGCCGCACGATACGACTGGTCTGGTTGGTGTCCTTGATCATTTGTAGGCCAGCGTAGGGTGGGATATCCCACTCGATGGTCAAGCCCTCGAATTCTCGGAACAAGCCAAGAGAGCGAGCTGTCATGGTCAAGTCTGCCGGCGCATACTTCGCTGAGTATTTCGTGTTGATCTTCCACTCAGGCCAGTCATAAGACCAGAAAATAAGACGGTGCTGAGTTAGTCCCAAACCGCCTCGATCCTCATACCCATTGATCCAAGATCGAACGCTGATGTAGCTCTCTTCTTTCTCCATGTCCTCCCGAGTGGGGGTGTACTTCACTTCAGTGGAGTCGACGACCGTGCCGTCAGGCAGAATGAACTCACCATCCATTGTCATATCCATTTTCGGGTACGGCATCATCAAGTTGGCGACCCAGGTAGCTTCCTTTCCTACCTCAGGACGGCGCGGCCCGATTATCTGTACCCGAGGCGGTCGGACAGGTCTGAACGCAACACCTGCGCGGAGGGTTTTGTAGACGCGCTTGTCCTCTGGGGAGTCGGAGTACTTCAGCCTGGCCGTCAGGTACACACGATCAGCGGAATTACGGCCCAGTCGGTAGGAGCCGTCCCCAGCGACCCAAGTTTTACCGCGATCCTCCGACCATTCCACAACCATTCCGGTCGTATCGAGCGTATTACCTTTGAGGTCAGTGAGTTTGAACGTGCCGCTATCACCAATAAACACGTTTGCTGGGCCTTTGAGGCGGGCAACGGGCACGACATAGGCAATAACTTCGACTGTAGGCGTCATGGATTTCGCGCCGCTATGGCGGTTCGTCAACTCTGCCCTCAGCAGATATGTACCCCGCTGAAAGATCATGCTGAGACGTTGCGGCAGCTTCGCATTAGCCTCAACGCCTTCCCACGACACACCACCGTCTTTGCTCATTTCCCAGCGAACCTCACCAATGTCTCCTGCCTGGTAGCGATCATTGGTGACGGCGTAGAAGCTGCTGCGAAGAGGAGCTGGGCCGATAACGCGCAGTGCCTGAATTGACCCATCAAGGGCGTCGCCGTTGAGAACGGAGAGCACCATTGGCGAGCCCGACTCTCGAATCAGCTCGTATTCCGGCACCGGAGAGCGAACACGAGCCTCAGCAATGATGCGAACCGCTTTGTTCGTTAGCGATTGCAGATCGACCTCGAACTCAACTTCCCCGTTCTCGTCGATTGGCTCCCAGTTTGTCATTGGCTCGTAGTTGACCCCGGCAGTTGTCGAAAGCAGGCGAATGTCCCAGTCGCCCATGCTGCTCAGCCGATACGCATCCTCCATGTAGCGGGTGTCTTTGATGGCCACGCGGATTGGAAGGCTAACCGTATCCAGGACGGTTCTCTCGTCATTGAGAATGACAGGGAGAATTTTGTCGTGAGGGACCGCCAGGAGTGATGCGGTCTTGGTCGACCTCATATTTGGGAGCGCGGTGTATCCAACGTCAACGGAGTATGGCGTTACGCTCCACAGGGGGGCCTCGGCCCCTTCGATGTAGCGCGTAAACCGCTGGGAACGGCCGTAGCTCGGAATCGTGGAACGTTCAATCACTGCATCCGCCCGGTTAATCGCCACGTCCAGGGAAGCCGCGATTGCGGTCACTGATGCGCTACCAACATAGCCGCCGAGCTGTGAGACCGAATACAGCCCCTCCTTCACCAGGTTGCTTGCCGGCATATCGATTTCGATTTCGGGCGGCTGGATCACATTTACGCTGTGCTCTCCGTAGCCGATATCAATTTCCTGACCACTCGGAGTAAACATGGATGCCTTCCAGGAAATATTGTTTGCCCCGAGCAGGCTCATTGCTCCTTCCGCAAGTGGAGTGACGGTGTTGCGCTGCTGGGCCATGCCTTCTGGCATCTGCATCCAACGAATAAGACAAGATGGGCGGCTCGACCATTGCTGTGCTGTCTTTTTTGCAACGCCTTCGTTCGCTGTTGCATCACATACCGGACCATCGGTGTGACGCAGCGACAAGGAAAGCTCCTGGACTTTCTGATAGGCCTCTCCGGGTGCTGGCTTCAAGGCAAAACGGATCTGATCAGCGACCGGAAGGATCTTCAGATCACGAGTGAAGCTCGCAACCTTGTATTTAACGCCACTAGGGTCAAACACATAGGCGGTAGCCTCGATAGCTTGGTTCCCCAAAGAACTACCACCGGCATCCATCATCAGGTTGGCCAAGGTACTAGCGTTGCGCCACTCATCTGGGGTTTTGGTCCAGGTGACGTAGCAAGCACGATCCTGAAGTGCATTTTTCGTCTTCGCGACAACTTCGCTGGTCATGATGCTGCATGCCCCATTGCTCGGGCTGAAGCTGATTTGAGTACGGCCAGACGCTTGCAAAATCTCCCATGTATCAGCCGTCAGTGTGCCCTCCGGAGCCCATACGGTCACCGGCACGGAATACACGGGGCCGGTCATGTCCGCGCGACTGAGATAGACGATCGCTTGCCCATCTACCCCAACATCCAGGCCGCCTAAACGGGCCTCCAGCAGTTCAGCACTCAATTTGGCAGGTACCAGACGCATACCAATACCTTGAGAAAGCTCACGATGCTCCAGCGTCACCCCAACTTTCGAGTCAGGCGTGACGATAGCAATGATCTCGCCGCCGAGCGCCTGAATCACTTCCTGGTCGGGAATCCTGAGCGCAAAGGCACCCAAACGAGTAGTCATTTGGTGCCTCACGGCGGGTATGCTCGGGGCTACAGAGGTAGGCTTAACTTCGCGGTCTTTGAACATTTCCCAGGCCGGGACAAGCTTCAGGACAATATCTTGATCGACATAGAGACCATCTTGGTCGATAGCACGAATTTGAACCGAGGTTTCAGCCTGGCCATCGGTTTTATAGGTGATGCTCATTCCCTCAACTGTCACGTGGCCATGAGCTGGCTGTTTGACGACTTGTAAGGTGTGCGAGCCCCAGTTGTTCGGATCGATCACTTTCAGATCGGCCGTTCCACCGATTCCTGCATACACCTTCACCGTCGAAGGGGTGATAGCCGTTGGCGCAAAATTGAACTGAGTAACTGTGACCTTTCCCTCCCCTTCAACACTGAGCCCTTCCTGATCCGTGGCGCTGAAGGTGAACGAATCCTCCCCGTAGAAACCCGGATTAGGGGTGTACTCCATACGGCCATAGAACACACGGACAGTCCCGTGCGCCGGGTTCGTGAGGATCTTGAACGTATGGCTGTCCCAGAGATTGATGTCATGCACCTCAGGATCAATTTGGTCACTCACCTGACCTTCGCGGGCCTGAATGGTTACTCCCGTCCAGGTAGGGGCGTAATTGAACTTCGCGACGTTCACAACCGCGGTCGCTTCAGCCCTCATCCCTGACACGTCCTGCACGCGGTACCTGAACTCATCGGAGCCAACGTATCCAGTGTTCGGGGTGTAGGTGAACCCGGTAGGGGTCGCGACTACAGCGCCATGGGACGGACCCGACAGAACTGAATAGGTTTTCTTCTCCCACGCCGCAGCGAAATCCTCTACCGGAGTTGCGTCCACCGATGAGCTTTCATTGACGTCGACCGTCAGTTTCGTTGTTACAGGCGGCTCTATTACCTGAATTACCGATTGCCCCTCTTCGAGGGTGATCTTTTTCCCGGTGGTGTCGTAGACGCTAGCCGTCCAGCGGATCGGATGCTGCCCGGAACGAGTGAAAACGCCGGTCAACTCAAGCGGATCGAGCGCTTTGATGCCCAGGTCTTTCGGGACGACCGAGAACTCAATCAAGCACTTTAAGGCCCCGCCACTCATGCCTGCGCTCTTTGCCGCTGCGTCATCACCAGTGATCGAGCACGTAGGTCCGGAACGCTGCGTCATAGTGACGGATGCAGTCTCAATCGCACGAGTAACACCTTTCTCATGCAGCGATTGGACGAAGGTTGTTGAGCCGGTCGCGGCTTTGACGCTCAGTATTTCTTCACCGCTGCTGAGCAGTACCTTTTCAGTGCCCCTGTTGAATACATAGAGAGAATAAGCAACCTTCTGCTGGCCTTCGTCGAGGACTCGCCCTGTCAGCTGAGTGACCGGGTGAGGTGCACCGGAAACCTCTACTTGTTGAAGGCCTCGGGGAATGCTCGTCCATTCAAGCAAGCAGATGGGCGTCTTGATGGCATCGGCAGACCTTGCCACCGCGGGAGATGTCGTTAGAGGGCAAATGCTGCTAGCTGAAGCTGACAGTTTTACCGTGGTGTCAGTCATTGCCTGAACTGGATTCTTATCGTTGATGCCCAGCGTGACCTTGGGCATCCAGGTATTAATATCGGCATAGACCACAGGAGCGTTCGGCGCGGAGGTAGAAATGATCACGCCATTCCTCCCTGTAGCACCTTGAGTTACTGGGACAACAGGGAGTGATATTTTACCGCTGGTGTTTGTGAAGTTGAGTTGGCTAATAGTTACTGTTGCTCCCGGATTGACGAGCACACCGCCAATCATTAGAGGTGTTGCTGCGTCAGACCTGAGAGTTGCTAGCAGATCATAAACACCAGAAACTGGCGTCCCATCAGCAAGCTTTAGTTGCTCGCTATTAATCACTACAGAGCCATCGTTACGATTAAACTCTTTTGGTACCGCAGGGATATTAACGAGACCGTTAACATGTCCCACAATCCCAGCCATCTTAGGACTATAGAGGAATGTGGTTGAGCCGACGCCCACATTCTGCTGTGCGTCCTGCGCATTAACTCGAAGGGTGTAACTCTCTCCTGCTGTCAGCGACGGGAAAAGGATCGGATACTCGAGGCCGTAGGTAGTCGCATTGATTTTGCGGAACGAAAGAGCAATCGACTCATTTGCAGGTCCCCCGGTCAATGCAATAGAAGTAATCTTGGGCGCAGGATCTTTGTTGTCTGTTACGGTAAAAGTGATTTTGTCGAGTGTATCAATAGTATCGCTCGCACCTTTGCTTACTGTAACAACAGGTTTTGTCCGGTCACTCTCGAACTTGAACAGTGGAAGCTTTGTTATTGCACCTAAGTTTTCGCTAGCGACGCCAACAAGGTCATGAGAGCCCTCCGGTAAAGTTTTCAAATCAAATTCGTACTCAAAATACTCCCCAGACGACGAAGTAAGTTTCTTTGTGACGCTTAGCTGCGTACCGCTAGCATTTTCAAGCCATGATGCTCCATGGCTAAGAGCATTTTGAAATGCGCCCTGTTGCGGCTGTCTGACGTTCAGAGTAAGAACCATACTAGACGAGTCATATGTGTAACTGAGGATTGGCAGGTACAGGTCGTTCCAGTAAATATTCGCCCATTGCCCGGTTGCGATCAAAGAACCATCCGCACTCTTCAGAACTCCTTGGTCATGTAGGTAACCAGCAGTGCCTTTACTGAGTTTGACATTAACCGCAATTTCGCACTGGGTCTGCCCAGCGGGAATAGTACAAGTGCCCATATGGGTAGCAACCTGATCAAACGGCCGCGCCTCAACGGTATAACGAACTTTGCTTACAGTAAGAGGGAGTTCTTGCGGCGAAACTACCCTACCGGAATAATTGAGCCATCCTTTATCACTAAAGTAGTACTCAATACGGCTTATAACAGGCGTTTTCGGAGCGGATGGGTGTAATACCAAATTGTAAGAAATAGTACCTTGCGAGCCCCATTCCCCGAAGTTATAAAACCTAATATAGTTATTATCCTCAGCGCGATAGGGAAGCGATCCGACAAGGTATACGTATGCGGAATCCTCACCAACAACTTGATTTTCACCAAAGCTATTGATGAAGCGCAACCCGCCCTGCCGATAGGTATGCCAATTGCTCTTAGGAATTCTCCATGCAAGTCGTATCGGGTTAGTCTTTACATAAGACCCTGCTACATACGGAACAAACCCTTTTAGGCCAGGTGCAAGGGTAGTCGTCGTACTTGGGTCATACACACCAAACGGTTCAGTTGGAACGTTTGCAATATTGTCGAACATAACCTTCTGACGCTTGGTTACTGTCGAGTTACCTGCTTTGTCGGTAACAACAAACTCTAGCCCGAATACTTCATCCAAATCAGAGTCAGGGAAGAAATTTGTCCGGTACTGAATCGAGGCGGTCTTAGTTTCTTCCGAAAACAGCACATTGTGTTCTTTATAAAGAGCGCCAGACTCGCGGTAAACCTTAGCAGTGACCTTGCTTATGCCCGATGAGTCAGAGAAGCCATCTAGGACGAAGCTCGAATATGTCAAAGCATCAATTGCTGCAAGGCCTAGTTTCCACACTTCGCCAGAGAGAACCGGATCACCCCATGTATATGGACGTGGGGCAAATTTCCCTGCTACTGGGCCGGCAGTATCAATGACAAGAGGTACGTTCTCAGTTTGAACAATCGCGCCTGCACTAGAAAGTATTTCTGTTTTTACGGTATAGCGGCCATCGGGTAGCTTTGGACTAGTAAATTCTTCCGCGTAATAGTTGTCGCCGTTGTATGAGATAACGTCGCTCGCCCCAAGAACCCTTGAGCTTTCCTTAGTGAAGGCAGGTGCGCTGGCACCGTTCGCAGTCACCGCTATGCGCAGCTTTCGGTCAATACCACCGCTAACCATGAACGAGATGCCAGAGGATGGGCTGATAAAGCCTGTGCCTGGCTCCGTATTGGTTTGATTCCCCTCACTGTTCGTATAACCGTATTTAACAAGGTCAGCATACGCACCATTGATTGGCACAATGGCCAAAGCGAGTGCGCCTAAAAGCGCACCACTCACCTTATTGAGGAACGATGGTCCTCGGGTCTTATTCTTACCCATCGTGGAACTCCTTTAACTCGCGTTGGCAAGCGAAACCTTAGAGTGTGTTTTGTTAGGTCTTGAAACGACCAAATGCGCCCGCTTTCGCAAGGCGCATTTCTGCTCCATCACCGGCACTTCGTTATTTTCTACTTGGCAGGTTTAGCCTGCGGCGGCTGAACGACTGTAAGGGGGCGCAAGGTAGGTGTTGGCTGGGGGTTTCGAGCGCCGATCTCCCAACGTCGCGCTTCAACTTCGGTATAAATGAAACCTGGAACGTACAGGTCGCCTTTCTCGTCCTCCCATGGATCAATTGCAATACGCATCACCACAGCTTGCGAACGAATCGGAAGCGGATTCCGGGCTCTCATTGGTACAGGTGCGTTATCTGATCCTTCAGCAATCAGCACGCGGGTAGCATTGCCAGTCGATGGGTTGTCGCTGCTAACCGACCCTCCCTCTTGTTCTTTTTCAAGCTGTGTCTTGTAATCATCACCTTCGGTGGACGAATACACATCTTTTGCAGACATGCAGGTGACACCTTTTGGCATACCCTTACATGCATATTCATCTGAGCCCAAGCCTATGAGGCTATTGCAACCAGTGAGGGCCGTTACTGCAACCACCAACATAAATATCTTGATCATTACGTTGTCCTTACTGATTAACATCATTGACTTTAAGAGTGGTGGCATTGAACTTTACGGTCATGCCTTTATTAACGATGAAGTCGACTTCACGCATTGCGTCGATTTCAATAACAGGAAAGATGTTTTCTGCCATCTCTAAGTAGAAATCTGCTATACGTTCAAGGGCTGAGCCTGCTCCGCTAAATCCGGCAGACTGAAGAGCGTTGCTATCGAATGCCTGCTCGTAAACCGGAGCTACTGTTTTGCCATTGTCACTAGCTCGAGTTACGTTGATTGTCGGCACCTTTTGGACGTTAAAAGCACTGGCTATACCTTGGAGAAAACCCGCCCCCAAGCTTCGTGCGATGATTTGCCCTTGTTTGCTTACCAGTCGGCCACGCAAGCCTGCTTTTCCGTCTTCACCTGTGGCAAAGGCCTCAATGCTTGCTTCAAGCACCGAGCCGTCATTGCGGACGCACGACATACGTTCTGCACGCATATAGGCCCGTTCAGAACTTAGATCCCCCCACCCACCAGCGATCATGAAACACTCACGGAAATCCGCTCTGAAGCGGTTGGGGAGAATTGCTTCACTCTTGATACGGATGAGGCTTGGGAAGGGGTCACGCTGTGCCTGCTTACCTGTCGGCGCATCCATGCCTGTGACCAAAACACCCGACAACATTGAGCCCGCGGGCAACGTCACAGAAAGCTCCTCTGGCTTATCGTTTTTACCCTCGTCCTCCTTTGCTTTGATTACCCGGATCTTTGGCGCTTCCGTTTTCTCGGTGGATCGGGACTTTGGGTCTTCCGGCGGCTCTGGTGGCAAATTCGAGTAAACATCTGTCAGCTGTGCCGGCGAGCTCGTTGCCTTGTTGACGAATACCGATTCGCGAGGAGGGATAGGGGACCGTGTCTGGTTGGCGGCGGAACTGTCGGAGGAGTTATCCCCGTTCTCACCGGTGCCTTTCTTATCGCGTCCAACCCGCGCCAACTCTTTCTGAACCAGCTGGAGCTCTTGCTCCAAGCCGCTCACCTTCTCTTGCGTGTTTTTTAGTTGAACGTCTTTCTCTTTCTGCCCCAGAGTTCGCTCAAGACGGTTTAGCTGCGTCTGAAGCTGTCGTTGTTGGCTCGCAAGGGAGTCCATGCCCAGCGCACGAGGGTCTTCGTCAGTCAGGATGGCCTCGACCTGAGGCTTTGCCGCTGCGCGTGACTTACGCTCGGGAGTCGCTGCGTTCATGGCCAGGCCTACGACAGTGCCGACGATCAAAACCGTCCCACCGATGGCAAGCATCAGCTTGCCCCTCGGCGTGAGTTTTTCGAAGAATTGCTGAATCGCTTTCACGGATGGTTCCCCTTACTGCAACAGGCTTGGGCGGGTGGAGCTTTGCGGCACTTCGGTCGGAACCCGAGTGACCACAAACACCTCTGTTTTCTGGCCAGGCTCAAGCACCTCATCTGGCCATGCGCTTACAGCCGCTCGATGAGGGTGAGTGCAAGAGGCGTGATCGAACTCGACAGTCTTGGCCGACACGTTCTCCGCCGTGGCCACGAAGACTTTGAAGTCATGACCTTCGATCAGCTGCGACTTGCTGAAATCGAAGCTGAGGCTTGGTTGCGCGCAGGCAGGGATCTTGTTGCCGTTTGTAAGAGCACCGAAGCTGTATCCACGTGGGAGCTTGCCCAGCGCCATTTCGCGCATCAGGGAGCGAAGCGTGTCCATGTACGGCTGAGAGCGTTCCCATTTCCGGGCTTGGCCGCTGTAGTTCGTAGACGAACTGACTGGCAGGCCGCTCGCAAGGCCTTGAACATTTTTCGCCAGAATCAGGTTTGCTTGGATGGGAGGAACGCCCTGCGGCAATAAGGTCAGGGAGATTGCTACGGTCTCATCGTCGTCCGGCGTGACGTACATAGTCACCGGCTTATCTTCGAAAGTTGTGACGTAAAGAACGTTACCGCTTACCGAAATATCGGCCGTGCTCACTGTCTGGACTTTAGGTACATCGAACGGCGTGACGATACGGTTCATTTGGCCACGGCTGATGGGAATCAGGGTATTGGTGCCACTCGAAACAACCACGTCTTGGCGGGACTCGATTGGCTGCGCTGGCACAGGCTTTTTCATAACGCTGGCCGGCACGCTGGGGTTTTCAGCAGAGCCCGGAGTGACGGCGACCAGACGTTGCTTCTTTTCCGTCTGAGGTTCCTCCTGGCGTTCCGAGACGCTTTCTGGAGTAGCGACAGGCTTGGCAACCACATGAGGCTGCACGCTGGCAGCAACTGGCATGTTCATGCCTGGTATCTGAATCTGATCCTGGGCAACAGCTGGCAGTGCAGCCGCCATAGCCAGTACCAGCACAGCTGGCTTGAAAAAATGGAGGGAAACTGGAAGTGACATCGAGACGACCTCTGCTCTGAGTTGTCGTCAATTCTGGAGGGCATTCCGCCGCTTGAGTCGCGTTTTCAAGCAACTTTTGCGTCTGAAAACGGAGGGCAATTCTGTATAGGCGTTGACCGGCGATACCCAAAAAAAAGCCCATGCCAAAAACATCGGCATGGGCTTTTTGTGCCTCAACTTGGCGCTACTGATTCTTTTTTCTTTTCTCGCGCTCTGCTTGCTTCTCGGCCTTACTGTTCTCGCGATCAACTACATCCTGAGTTCGAGCATCACCAGAGTTCGTGCTGAGCCAACTCAGTACTGGCTTGTAGTCTTTGATCACAATCTCAAACTCGTAGGTTCGGTTGCTACGCTTTTTATCGCCAGCCGGCCCTTCACTAACGGAGCGGCCAGTAACGTAGAACTTGTTCTCGTTGAGATTATCGCGGAGCACCTTCTGCGGCTCGAAGCTCAAAGTCACACGATCCTGGCGGATCTGATGAATTTGAGTATCGAGAACCTTCATCGTGTCTTGATAGATGGCCTTATCGAGGATAGGCCCCAGGGCATCCTTCACTACAGAGGCATTATGCGGAGTGACGTTACCCAGCATCATCGCGATGTACAGAGCCCATGCGTCGGCATACTCACCGGAACTTTGTGTTTTGCTGACCCAGGCCTTCTCGGTCAGAGTGGGTGGTATCACGGTGACCACTTCATCCTTGTTGAGAGCAGAGCAGGACACCAGCAGATTGCTCAATACAAGGCCAGCAACGGCAATGCGCAGAAACTGATTTTCTCCGCGCATGCCATCAAACGAATTGCTAAGCGACTTTAAAAGCATCAGACGAACTCTCTCTCGTAGGAATTGGGCATGGATCGCACTCTCTTCCGGCCGATAGCTCCCCAGTGCCAGTAAATGGCGTGAAGCAGATAGCCGTCAGGGCGGTTGTCGCAGAAGCGGCGATAGAAGCGAGCGAGCAACAGACCCGCCACCGTGCAGAGAATTAGCTGTGCCAGGAGAACGCCGGCAACCAATCCAATTCCGATAGGCATCACCTCATCCAAACGCCAAAACATCACGTGAGGTGGCTGGTCGATGTATGCAGGTATTTTGATTGGCTCACTCACTTTGCACCCCCTGCTTTGCTGATGCTGGCGATCGCCTTAAGGATGCCTTCATGACTGGCGTTGGCACCTTGAAGAACCATCGACATGCCTGTCTGATTATCCAGGAGCAGGGTCGAAGGAGTCTGTTGGATGCCCAGCTTTATTGCTTGATCAAGGTCGCCGGTTACTCGTTCGATCGCCTGCTTCGAATCTGTGCAGGCCGCAAAGCGCTTCCCATCCAGGCCAAGCTGAGTCGCAAGGGATACGAGCGATTCTGAAACCCCCTTGCCGTTGCCACCTGTTTTATCGAACACCGTCTGGGTGTACTTCCAGGCAGCATCTGAACCACCTTGCTCACCAGCACATTCGATGGCCAGAGCTTGCCGGCGCGAAGCCTCACCAAGAGCTGGAACATGGAGAATTGCGGCATTAATTTGCCCCGCTGACGACTCGATGAGCGCTTTCAAGAGGGGGAAATGGTCGCGGCAATAGGGGCACTCCGTGTCCGTCATCTCGATGAGAGTGTATCGAGCAGATGCAGCGCCATAGATCCAGTTGTCCGGAGCTGCGGGGATATCCTCTTCTGGGTGCTGTTTGAGGTTGTCAACGATCTCCTGAATGGCGGAGGGGTCAATTGCCTGTGCTTTCGCTATAGCCAGTTCACCCTCGAGACTTTTGACCTGGCCTTGCAGCTCGCTCATGGTGGTGACGTGGTAGTACGAGCCCACTACCAGAGCGGTGGCTAGAGCTGTGATAGCGATAGCAAACGGGATCGTTTTCGAGGATGTCGTTTTCGTTGCCATAAGGGTCAGCCTGTCGTTGTGTTAGGGGCATTCTGCGGATAAAAGCCGCCTGAAAGTTTCGTTTTCAGGCGGTTTTTTGGTCAGAATTCAAATGCGCTTTGGCAGATTGCTAATCAGCACAGACAGCACGACAGGCAGCATGATGACGATGAAGGTTGAGATAACGAGCGGCGGTAACGGTAGAGGCATCAAGACGCTGAGCACGATGAGCATTCCGCCCCATGACAGGACGATCGCCGCGTTGTTATTCAGGAAGGGCGATGAGTAGTCGAATCCATGCCGCTTGGCATTCCAACGCATCCAGCCGGCATAAATAGCCGGTACCAGAACAGCGATCAGCAGCGGCAACCAGTAGAGCGTCAAAACGATCCGGTACACCATCTGGTAGATGATTTTCTGGACCGCCTCGCCTCGGGACTCAAGATACCGAAACCACCAATCTACGTTCTTCTCGAAAGCATCCACTGTACCGCCTCGAGGCATCAGCATATCGGAGACAATCTTTTTTGCCCCGGAGTCGATGACCAGTGCCGAGTAGTAGCGATTGGTCTTATCAAGCACCTTGTCCATGTCCGAATTGCCAAGCAACTCGACGCCCCACTTCCGCTCTTTCAGCATCACCGTATCCACAAGTTTGTTCGGAGCAACTGTGGCTAGCATCAGGATCAGTACGAAGAAGAACGCTATAGAGGCCATAACACCCTTTGGCCACTTTTCTTCAATTACGTCAGCCATTGATCAGGTACTCCCGGATAGGTTGCGGGACATTGGTTGTCTCGCACCAGCGGACGACATCATCCTGTGCAGGGGCGTTGCCGTAGCTCGTGAGGATCTGGAGGATGTGGCCAAGCACGACCCGAAGCCGGATGAAGTCGCTGATGCCCTCGCGACACATACGCTGGTAAGCCACCAGCACGTCGATCAGGGCAGCGCCAATCACCTCGGGTTTATGACCCGCCTCAAGCATCTTGAAGATGAATTGCGTGCCACAACGCCATTCCAGATCAAACGTGCGCAGGCGAGTTGTTGAGGCCTCATCCAGGCCAGTGAGCCGCTGAATTTCTAGTGGAATCGAGACAGTCATTTTTTACTCCGGAATCAGTTGGCAGTCGGGCCGGTGAGAATAGGGAGTCGCCCCTTGCGGATATCGCCGCCGGCGAAGATCGCAAGGAATTCCAAGTCGGGTAGTTCTCCGAGAAGAGCGGCAGGGAAGCGCTCACCCTCCTCCTGCATAAGACGCTCGCCGACATTACCTCCCTGCAACACTCCACCCTCACCTGCTGAGTTGCCCTGAGTTCGCATCACGTATTTGAACCGCGTCGGTGTCATTTTCTTCGATACAAACTCTTGGGTATCGGAGTCCAAGACGCGGAAACAAATGATGTTGTTGCAGTTACCAAGTACCTGCATTGCCTTGGCCTCGTCGCCCATACGGGCTACGAAATCGGCAATTGTCTGCGTCGCAATGTAAAGATTGATTCCCGCGCCACGCCCCTTGTTAAGCAGTTGAATGAGCTGGTCGTTGATTACTTCAGCAGCCTCATCAACAAATATGTTTACTGGTTTAGGCAACCTATGGTTGTAAATCTCACCAGCTGTAGAGGCCAAGTCGGCCAGAGCAAGCGAACCGATAGTCGAACCAACCATTGGGTCCGCAAGTGAATCGAGGCCGAGGTACAGAACTTGGTCAGCGTTGATTACCGAGTTGAGGTCGCTTATTAGTCGAGGATCTTCGTCGTCGGTGTGCGGAGATAGCAGTGGGCCCATCTCGCCCGATGTGAGCATTGTGAGAATAGGCAATAGACCGGCGATCATTTTGCTGAAGTGTGCCCGCTCGTGTTCGAGCATTGTCAGCAAACCTTCAAGGTCAGTATTCGCTTTGACCTTCGCAATGTCGTTGTAGTAAACGCGGCGCAATACCTTAGCTTTTTGCTCAAGGTCTTTTACTTTTGCGGACAAAACTGCTGAGTCCGCCATGCGTGTAAATTCAGCCTCCCCAAACACTTTCGCTCCATAGGCCATCACAACTTTGATTGTTAGCCCAGGAACGTCACCTTCGAGTGTCCGCCTGATTCCAACGAGTGTTGGAAGAATGTTGCATATCAGCATGGCCTGAATAACGCTGTTCAACGACATTTGGGCAAAGGCCTGGAACGGATCACCTGCCTTGCTCTGCATTAACACCGCGACCCTAGACGCAATTTCAGTAGCTCGGCCGAAGTTTTTCGTCAGAGATAAACGAACGGATTTGTCTGGATGCGCCGGATGGAAATATTTGAACAAGCTCGGTTTACCGACCGCAGCACAGGCGCGCTTACATGTAGCAGCAAGACCTTTATCCCCTTTTGGGTCAATTACGATAACCGCCTCTCCGCGGGCAACGCACTGAGCAATAGCGATATCAAACCATCGACTTTTTCCGGCACCGGTAGTACCAGTTATCAAATGATGAATAGAACGTTGATCGTGTGGCCGAAAGCATGGCTCTTCTTCTGCCATACCAATACCGTGTATCCACCGCGTGCCCTTCACATTGGCCTGGCGCCTACCTCTCTTTCCTAGAATGGCCTCTACATCCATTGCCTGAAGCTCAAAGGCGTATTGCCCGTGCATTTGCCTCCAAGAAAACGCCTCGCCGAAATAGAATTCGTGAGGATGACGCTTTACCAGCTCCATCACCTCCTCCAAGGTGATAAACGACAACTCTTTTCCAAGCAGACAAGCTTTTGCTTGGTAAACGCGTAACGCCCGTGGGATAGCAGCTAACGCGAATCCAGCCTGCACTCCAAGCGTGATCAGATATGGGGTTACCGGCATCTGCGTCATCAATTGAACGGCGGTGCCGGCGAGCATTGAAGAACCCCACGCAGCAGCTTCCCGCGCCTCGTAGTTTTTCCGCCAGTAACTGGTGTAATCCCATTCACTCATTTTTTGGGAAGCTCCTCGCAAAGGGGGCGAACGAAGATTTTTCTGCGCTTGGCGACCTTGACGGCATCGCGGAAGCAGAACACTGCGTTCTCTAGAGATGTTGATGTGATACCGAACTGCTCAGCGACATTCGTGAGCATGAAAGTTGTGAGACTGAGCACAGGCGAGCCGCCTATTTCCTCAAGTACGGCCTTCTCGATAAGCGACTTCACAGCTTGCTCGAGGCTTGGGATGTCGGCCTCGCGAAGCCGAGATATGTGAGGAATAGCCCAGTCCAGCTCCGCTAACTTGCAGTAGATGACGCTGTAGTCGGCGGTGAGCATGAAGCCTTCACGAGACTGTAGGGTGCGGGTCAGGGCCGGCCCTTCGACAGTAATGTCCTGCCACAACCATCCCGCATGGACGAGCGGATGGATGTCCTCAGCAAGGAACGAGGACTTTCCCAGCCGAACGAATACCTTATTTCTTGCTAATGCAGCATTCTCGGGGTCTTGAGTCGCCGTAATGAGCTTTTGGGTAAGGTCGGGTTGTTGCTCCAGTAGGTAGCACTCGTGCGCTGTGAGCTTCGATGCGACATCGGCGGGCAAGATGCTGGAAGCGGCTGAAGCCTCACCCGCCACAGGGCCAGCCTCTCCGACTTCTTGTTTCTTCGTTTCCATCGGCGGCGTAGCCTTACGCGTGCGTTTGCCTTGCCCCATGATGGTGTTGAGGGAGATCTTTTCCTGGCGAGGCAACAGCTCCTGCGCCCCTTGCCCTGATCCAGCTTGGGTATCAGCGTCAGAGGACTCGGTGCTCGTTTCAGCCTCAGCGGCCGGGATAGCCTCTTCCTGAGGGGGCTCAGCCACAGGCGGATGGGGGCTCAAAAAGAGCAGCATCTCCTCAAGACTGGCAGGAGGCTCCTGAGTTGCTTCCTCCGGCTCCGGCTCCGGCTCCGGCTCCATAGCTTCCTCTGGTTGGGAGGGAACGGTTACAACGGTGTTGTCAGCCTCCGGCTCTGACTTCGCAGCAACAGGGTCGCCTTCGACGGTGATCCACGCTTGATTGAGCGTTACCCCTGAAGAAGCAGTCGTTGGTACCGGCGCTGCTTGCCTTGGAGCAGCCTTTTTCTTTCTTGCTGGCTTCGAAGCCGTGGATTCTTTGTGAGATGCCTGCCCTGAATCGGCGTCAGTATCACCGTTCGAGTCACCGGTCAGATCAGCCCCAAACAGGTCTTCCTGATGCTCACTGAGCGCGTTCGCGGCTGCGCCGGCCGTATCGTTAGGGGCAATGACATCCTTCTGCTTTCCCTCCTTCCCAAGGCTGATGGATACGGGCGGCGGGATCGGTGTCGTTGGGAAAAGGATGTCCGGATTAACCAGCTTCATGCAGCGCAGCGCCGGACCTTTTCCGTTCTTACGCAGAAGGTGCGGTGTAACCAGCCAGTACAGCTCTCCGTTTGGCGCTCTCTCTGCTATTCCGTGCTCTACCAAGGTACCAATTAACGTGTCAGGTGACCTCGGGATGGCCACAACCCCGTCACCAACCAGCATCTTCACAATCTCTTCCGCACCCTGGTTCCAAACGATGTAGACACCATCAGTTGCAACCCATACGCGCCCGGCAGGAGTGTTTATTTTCCAGGTTCCGTCACTCAGCAAACGCAGCATTGCATCCGACACCAATCGCGGTACCGGGACGCCTGTTGCGTTGCCGCCGCCATTATTCGAGCCTCGATTGAGATCGCGCTTGGTGGATGCAGAGTCGGCCCACTTGACCAAATCGGTTAGAGGCGAGCTGCCGTTCCCGGAAATGGCATCGAGGAGCGCTTCGTAGATGTCGTGGCCACCTTCTATCAGCCACGCCTGTACAGCTGGCGGGATGATTCGAGTGGCTTGCGCTACGGAGACCTGAACGTGATTCCCATGCCTATTGGAATTCCAATGAAGGAAATAGCGGTTCAGCTTGTTTCGCACAGACCATTCATGAAGCGTCTCTTGCGCGTAGATCCACTGGTTATTGCCTTCAAAGTCAGTGGCGCGAATATCCGTGAGAGGCTTCCCTGCATCGTGTAGCAGACCTGATGCGATGCCCGCTACATACCACCGACGTAGACGCATACTTCGCCGTGCAGGCGTCTCGTTCGTGTCAAAAGCTGTCGTAAGGCACCCATCCAGGGTAAGTGAGGCGACCTCGAGGCTATGCCGGAGCAGCCCCCCTGGGCCTGAGTGATGGTGGTTCTCCGACGCCGGCAGCATGTGCGCCAACTCAGCGAAATTCACCAGGATCGGCTCAACGTAGAGCTGGAGGTCACTGGCAGGCATTCCGACTGAATGAACAATCCGATCGAACAGCTCGTGCTGATAATTGCGCATGAACCACTGCCCGCTAACCAGCCCCGGATAACCCTCTTGGTAAGGTGGGTACCGAAGGTTTCGCCAGTTATGGTTCTCCAGGTACCGCTTGATTTCAGGAGTAATCATCTGTTCGGCCGGGTGCGCGAAGCTGTCCGTAAGGGCACGCTCGCTTCGAGGCCACAGGCGTTTCAGGAATGAAAATGGAGGCATACGCTTCTCGGCCATGTTGTGTGCTGAGAATGATGCGTGAGGGATACCGCCTTGAGTTTCGTTTTCAGGCAGTTTTATGGTCGAAAAAAAACCCGGCAAGTGCCGGGCTGAGGGGTTAGAACCAGAAGGTTCCGAAAAACTGCGACGGTTCTTCGACCGTCTCATTCATTGCGTCCACCTTTTGCCGTATGCGGGGCAACGGTTCAGGCTTGGCCTTACTTTCATCGTAGGAGGCATCCACAGAGACCCGCGTAGCCATTGACGAACCAGTCTGGTGTCTCGCGATCACATCGGGCGGAATAACCGCCTCCAGCTCATGCGCAACACCTTTCCAATCCACAGTGCCAGCCACTTCGTAGCTCGTGACTTTCACACCCAGAGCATCGGCCCGGCGGAACTCCCCCAGCAACGGCAGGATCTCGGCCTCAAGGTCTTTTGCTTCCTTCGTGAGCACTTTCAACTGGGCCTTCAGCTCAGCAATCTTGCTCTCCTTCGCCCTCCTGGCATGTGCTAGGGGACGCCATGCAGCCAGGTCCAGCCTATCCAGCGGAATAACGTCCCGCTTCGGATCGGCCTCAGGCGGCACACCGCGTATCACCAGCCCCCAGAAGATTTCTTCTGCCTGAATGATTCGCCTCACCAGGAGGTCATCCCAGTCAACGATCAAACAGCAGGGTTCATGCTTCGGCGACCAAAACCAAAGGTAGCCGCGCCGTGCTCCACTGACGATCATTTGATGCATCACTTGCCAGCGGTACAGCTTAAATGCCTTGCTATGCTCCCTGAGTTGCAGCACCTCTAGATGGTTGGTTTCTGAGAGATTCTTGATCTCTACCGGAGACTTGTCATCCAGAACTCCATCGAACGATGCCCTAATGAAAGGGTATGCGGTCGACTCTGCACAGAACGGCAAAGCCATCTTGCCGTACTTGTCCTCAAAGGCTTGTAGCGCTAGCGGTTCGAACTTGACTCCCCTCCTAACCTGCGGGATTACCGACAAGTCAGCTGGCTCGACAATTCCGACCAGTTCTTTCCACAGTTCCAGGGGCGTTTTATCTGGGTTCTCACCCATGATGACCGCGCAACTGGTTGCACTGATGCCTTCCCTTCGCCACTCATGCCACTCGGGAGTCCGCTGTGCGATGTCAACGATCTTCATTGCTGACACCCCCATAGAACTCCAGCAAGCGGCTGGATTCAAAGGTCTTCATCTGATTTCTCCTTTTCTCAAGTTCACCACCCTGGCTCGAAAACCCAAGTGGCACCCCCAAAAAGGCGAAATCCCCTGAGGGCTTTCGCCCCCTGGGGGATGTTCTTTCTCTGGTGTTCCAGTGATGCTCACGCTTACGCAACCTTCGCATAGCGGGAGTAAATTTCTTCTCGCTTGCGCATGGCATCCTCGAAGCTCAACTGACCTGCATTGCAAGCCTGAATCACTGCGACGATCTCCATGCCGCGCTGCCATTCAACGGTACCCGACAATCGATCAAGCGCCCCCATATCGAGAAGCGCGTATCCATCGTCAAGCATGTCGCCAATGCACAGCTCCGGCGTGTCATGCGTGCAATGGCCGGTGAAGCCATCACGTTGAAACGCCTGCCACCGAAAGCGCCCTTGCTGAGATGCGTCTGGGATAAGAACACCCCAGGCATCCCGGCTCCGATGCTTCAGCGTCAAGCCAAGTCCATGGATAGCGAACTGACAGAGCAGGTATTCCAGGAGAATGAGCTTCACCTGAAATTGCTCGATCATTTCGTCAGCGTATTCCGCGAACGCACCACCCTCCTCTTTCATCTCCCCCCAGCTAGCAAGGGATTCCTTCAGGCGCTCAACGGTTGACGGTCGCATTGTTCTGCTCTCCTGGCAGGGAGTTGGTCAGAACGGAAAAGAAGCCCGGATGAGCTTTTTCTGCTTTGTCGATCGCTTCGCCGAAGGTGGTTGCTTCACAACGGAAGGTAGCCTTCTGCCGTGTATGCAGGATGGTCATCGATAGGATGTAAGTCCGCATGGTGTATCTCCTTCTCAGATTTTTAGCCCTGAAAAAGAGGCACCTTCCCTGTAGGGGCGATGCCCCCTCAGGGTGGTGTGTATTGCGGCTAAGTCTCAGTAAACAACGTCGACCGAGCGGCACAGCTCGTTGTAGTGATCAACCAGCTGATCGAGGAAGTAGAGAAGCTGAGGCCCTGTGAGGGGCGTGTTTTGGCCGATCATTCCGGCCTTCACCAAAGCGTCTCCGATTGCGGAGGCCAGTAGATCCCTCTGTTGTTCAACAGAGGGATCTAGGCTTTCTGCATCTTGGGTATGAGTTGCCATATCGTTTTCCTTTCAGAGATCGACAAGGGCAATCACCTGGCGGGATATGCCCCGTCAGGGAGTTTTTTTGCAGATGCCTACGGCAGCAGCAGGGTCAGAATGAAGACGATCAAGTCAGCCATCTGATTGGTTCCTTTTTAACTGACGGAGCCCCCCTTACGGGAAGGCCCCGTAGGGTTGTGGTCAGTTCGAAGCGCCCTATGCAATAAGGCCCCCCAAAGCGTTTTTTTAGCGTCACTCGCCTTGCGACTGAGCAACGTACTGGGCTGATTTCAGCTGGGTTACAGCGTAATCCCGAGCATCCACTGGCCACGTCGAAACGTACTCGAACGCCGGCTCCCAACTTTTTGCATCACGCGCACGACGCACGACTTCCGCAACCTTCTTGATCACCTTTGCAGGCAAATCAGCAGGTGGCGGAACTTGGCTTCCATCACGGACAACTTCACCTTCAATCACGTCACCTGCCGGGGCAGGATCTGCAAACTCTGGATTAGCCGCCTGTTCGGGCTGAGCGACAGGTGCCGGCTCCTGATCAACCTGGTTAGAGGTAGGCAACGGTTCAGGTGCCACGACATCAGCAGTGCCCATGTATCGCTCAACAACCTCAACTGGTACATCGTTTGAAGAGAACCCTTCCCCAGCGTCTGTATTGAGATACTGAATCACTCCGTCCAGCTTTGAGCCAGTCTGAGGCCAGTATTTCCTTGCGATCTTGATGGCCGACTTCTTGCGCATGGAATCTTCGAAGTCGACCCAAGGGCCTTTCTTCTTACGTTTCCACAGCTCCGAAGCATCGCGAGCAGCATTGATTTCATCAGCGGTAACCGCCTCAACGTGAACACGGCCATCAGGCAGAAGAGCTTCGACGTAGCAACCTACAAACTCCCCACGATCAGCCTTCTTATCGAAGGGGTTGAACGTATGGGTCGGGCTTTGTCGCTTCCCTCTGTACTCGAACTTGTCTTTCGAGTAGACCAATTCAACGATGCAATCACGGATCGCACCGTCGTTCACAGCGACCTTGACCATGCCCCTCCAGGACACGTCCAAAACCACCTGCCCGTCTCGGGGCACCAAGTACGCGAGCTGTCGGGATTGATTAAGAGTCAATCCGTATGCCGCAACCTGGCTAAACGCATTTCTAAGGCTTAGCGGGTTAGTCGTAGCGCACTTGCACAGATAGTCGTTGTTCATCATGGCCTGCGATGCAAACAGCAGTTCATTTTTGAACATCACGTCAGTCTTCGACGACTCCACTAGCTTGATGAACTTTTCTTCTTGCTTCGCAATAATTGCAACTGCGTTTTGGAAGTTATCGCTCATTTCATTTTCCTTTCTAAAAAGAAAACGCACCCGGAGGTGCGTTAATTCTTGACTGACTTCTGCCTGATTAGATGATGTTTAGAAGCAAACGGCTAATAGGGGCAAAAGGGATGTCGTCGTCGAAGCTGTCAAAATGCTGATCATGCTGTGGAGCAGGATCGCGTGGTGACTGACTAGGACGTTGTTGTTGCTGTTGCGGACGCTGCTCACGGGGTTGCCCTTGAGAGTTGTCGCGCTCTGGCCTACCACCCAGGAGCTGCATTTTGCCCTGCATGTCGACGATAATTTCGGTGGTGTACCGTTTGATACCGTCTTTTTCCCACTCTCGTGTTTGAAGCTTACCTTCGATGTATACCTGCGATCCTTTCCGCAAATACTCACCAGCGATTTCAGCGACTTTCCCAAACAATGAAACACGGTGCCATTCGGTCTTTTCGACTTTCTGTCCCGTCTGTTTGTCTGTCCACTGCTCACTTGTTGCAAGGCTGAGATTGGTTACTGCATTACCGTTAGGTAAGTAGCGAGTTTCTGGATCTTGACCACAGGTACCAACCAAGATCACTTTATTTACGCCGCGAGCCATAGTATTTCTCCATTTAGATAGAACTACGGGGCGGCATTACCCCAATACGGGGGCAATAGCAGCCCCGTTGGGGTTTGGTTTTTCATGGGTTTTTGGTTGTACTTTTGAGACGGCCAACAAGCCGACCATGCGACGAAGCGCATGACTAAATCAGTCCACACATGTGGGCTGACTTAATCTGGGAATTCATGATGGTTGAGATCCAACCATGAGGCGCTGGGCCTGAGAGATGGACTGCAAGGCCTGCAATCCGAATTTATAACGCCGAGCTACTCGACGTGATAGGAAGTCTGCAACAAGCAGAATCCATTGGCAAGCGTGTTTTTTACCAACGTTTTTTCAGTCGCTTTTTCGTCCTGAAAACGGGCCATCCCCTCATCT